>CAPHZB010000048.1 GCA_948629335.1 uncultured Bacilli bacterium | reverse complement strand
TCAATAATTTTGATTGCCTTTTTCGTGCTTATTCCTCTAGGGTGTGAACAGTTACGAAAATAATAAAAAAAATATTCAAAAACTATTGTCAAAATAGAAAAAATAATATATACTTTAATAGTAATCTATTAAATTTAATGGGCTTGTAGCTCAGCTGGTTAGAGCGCACGCCTGATAAGCGTGAGGTCGATGGTTCAAGTCCATTCAGGCCCACCATTAGATTTTAGTCCGTTGAAATTCAACGGTTTTTTATTTGTGCTTGAGAAAAGTTAATCCTGTAAGTATTCGTTTAATTATGATGCACATAGATAACAAAAAAATACCATTAAGGTATTTGTTCATAAAATAATAGTTTTGTGCAAAAAATTATTTTTGCAATGATTTTACATCATGTAATTCATTTAATCTTTCGTTTTCTTCTGTTTCTGCTATCAGAGCTAGTTCATAAGTAATAGAGTTAATTCCAATGCAAGTAGCCATAAAAATTACTTCATTTTCAAATAAAACGTTATCTTGTTCTGAAGTTATATCATACATTTGGTAATTTACACCCTCCTCATCAACCGTTTGAATAACACCAATTTGAGGATTTGTAATACTTGTATAATATGTTTTATTTCCTTCTTCCTTTTCTAAATACATCAATAATGTTTCTCTTTCTTCTTCAGGTGTTTGGTAAAGCATAGTAGATAGAGCACTTGTTTCAATCGTTTCTCCATTAGCTTTTTGAACAGTAATTGTAGAATAAACAGGAATCTCTTCATTCTCAGCTTCTTTCATATTTGAGTGTGCTATTTCCTTTCCCTTTTTTACTTTTGAAACTGGTTGCCCAGATGGACAGGAAGTTAGTGCAGTTGCAGCTAAAGCAGTAGCTATTCCTATGGCTGTTACCTTGTTTTTCCATAAACTCATTTTAAAATTCCCCCTTCGATGGACTGTATATTATCATGTTTTTTTTATCTTGTCAAATTGTCCCCTATAAATCAAAATGGTTTTTCTATCAGAAAGATAGAAAATACATTTATTTTTGTGTTATACTTTTATTGAGGTGATGTTATGCATTTAACGTGGGATTTGACTTTCTTTTTTGAAAATAGTGCTGCATTTTATAAGAAAATGGAAGATATTAAACAAATGATTTGTATACTAGAAGAAGGGAAGGATTCTTGTTTAGATGATAAATCTTTATTAGAACTTTTAAACAAAAGAGAAGAAATTAAAGAACAAACGAACAATATACTCATTTATGGATCTTTGCGATACTATAAGAATATAAAAGATGAAGAATGTATCGAATTAAAAAGAGTTGCTGAAACTTTTCATAATGAAATAAATCTACGGCTCGGTTTTGTTAATCAGAAAATACTAGATTTAGGACAAGAGCAAATCGTAGCATTTATTCAGAAAAATAAAGATTTACAAATTTATGAACAGTCATTATCTAATTTATTTCGTATGCAAGAACATGTTCAAAACGAGGAAATCAATAAAAAAATAAATGAAAATTGTGATTTAATTAATGAGCAATTGTCGAACTATAATGCAAAATTAAGAGATATCAATTATGGTGAGATTGAAATTGATGGGAAAAAGCAGGAAATTACCGCTTCTACATTTGCCAAATATATGGCCTCAAGAGATAGGGAGACTAGAAAACAAACTTACTTTACCGTTAATCAATCCTTTAAGGAAAGTGAAGAAGAGTTCGCAACCATTTTGAATGACATCTATGGATATAGAATTGAAAATGCGAAACTAGAACAATACCAGTCTATTTTAGAAAAAGCCCTTTATGAAGAAAATATTGATCCTAAAATAATTTCTTCCTTAATTGAAGCGGTACATCGAAAAAAGTATCTTATGCAAGAATACCTAAAATTAAAAGCAGAGTTTTTAGAAATTGATGATCCACATTTATATGATTTTGGTGTAACGCTTGATAGTGATTTAAAGACCAAATATACCATTTCGGAAGCAATTGAAATCATAAAAGAAGCCCTAAAACCACTTGGTGAAAAATACTTACAGGTTGTAGATATTTTACTAGATGGACATATTGATGCAGAGGCAGATGAAGATAAACACCAATCCATTACATTTTCATGGAACACTTATTCTTTTATGAATTTTAGAGGAGCCTATGGTGATTTAAAAAATATGATTCATGAAATAGGTCATATAGTTCATTACTATTTTTCCAAGGAAAATCTTCCATTTTTATATGAGGATAGTACTATCTTTGTCGCAGAAATAGCATCAACCATCAATGAGATTTTACTTAATCGTTATTTACTTAAAAATGCAAAAACAAAAGAAGAAAAAATATTTTATTTAAGTAAAGGAATTGAGAACTATTTTACATATGTATTCAAGCAAACTATGTATACTGAATTTGAAAATGAATTATATGAAGAAAAACAATCTAATGACTTGACATCTTCGCTATTATCAAAAAAATATGGAGAAATAATAAAAAAATATTATGGGGATGTTGTTTCTTATGATGAGATTGCAAATATAGAATGGACAAGACTAGGGCATTTGTATAGATGGAGCTATTATCCATATAAATATGCAACAGGTCTTTTAATAGCAAGTAGTGCCGTTCATTTTTTACTTGATGAGAAGACTGTAAATATAGAAAACTATTTGAAATTTTTATCTTCTGGAAGTAGCTTGTATCCATTAGAACTATTAAAAATACTTTCCATTGATTTAACAAATCCAGATATTATTGAATATGGATTTGACATTCTAGAAGAAAACATACAAGAATTAAAAAAATTGTTAAAAAAATGAGATATTCAGCCAGTTGGCTGGGCCTAGAGATAGCGTATCTATATATAGCTATCTTTTTTAGAAAGAGGTTGTTATGGAGAAAATTTTATTAGTAGATGGACACAATTTATTATTTAAAATGTTTTTTGGGATTCCAAATTCGATTAAGAATTCAAAAGGAAAGGAAATTAGAGGATTAGTTGGTTTTCTTGGCAATTTAAAAAAAGTTATTCATCAATTGGAACCCGATATAGTGCTTGTTTTATTTGATAGTGAAACAAGTAAGAATGAGAATGTAAAATGGGATCAAAATTATAAGGGAAATAGGAAGAATTATGATACCTTAGGGGAAGAGAATAATCCATTTTATCAATTGCCTATGATTTATAAGGCGCTTGATTATTTAAATATATTTCATATGGAAGTAGCTGATAACGAAGCAGATGATTATATTGCCTCTTTTATTTATCAGAATAAGAATAAAGAGTATACTTTTATTATTCTGTCTACGGATTCTGACCTTATACAGTTAGTAGATAATAAAACTTTTCTTTATGTGGAGAGGGGAAAAAGAAGTGTACTATATACTTTAGAGGAGGTAGTAAAAAAGTATAATGTAACAGCAAAACAATTTGTTGAGTATAAGGCACTTGTTGGAGACAAAAGTGATAATATTACTGGTGTTCCTAAAATAGGCAAATGTACAGCAGAGAAGATACTTATGTATGGTTCTATACAAGACTATAAGAAAAAGAATCCTGAAACTAAACTTACATATCTTTTAGAACAACATGTATGTACAATTGATAAAAACAAAAAATTAATTACTTTAAGTAAAAATATAGATATTTCACAAGCAACAATTTGTAAACTGGATGATAAAATATGTAAATATAAAACATATGAAATTATTGATAATATAGGAGAACGATAGAAAATGAAAAAAATTGCATAGAAACCTTTGTTCTTTAGAAAAGGAGTGTTATAATAATGAAAAGAAAGGGAGTATTGCTATGTTTCGAATCGACCATGTCATCATGTATATAGTAGTAGTCACACCTGCATAAGCTAGTATAAAAAAATAGTAAAAGCAGGTGTGCATTTTTGTCGTGCCTGCATCCGCCATATGGGTGCCTTCATATGGTTTTTTGGTGCAAAAAAGAAAGGAAAATTTACTATGATAGATATAAGTTTAAATAAAATAACAATGAATTATGGATTTGGGGATATACTAAAAGAGATATCCTTAGAAATTAAACATGGTGATAAAGTGGCACTTATTGGTGCAAATGGTTGTGGAAAAACAACGATTCTTAAACTGATTATGAAATTAGAAGAGACGCCATACGGAGATATATCCATAAGAAAAAATGCAACGATTGGATATCTAGGTCAAATAGAACAAATACAAGAGGACTGTAAGGTAGAGGAACTTTTGTATAAAAGTGTGGAACCAATCGTGAAGCTGGAAAAAGAGCTTAAATATTATGAAGAAAAAATGGAGAAAGCATCTTTAAATGAACTAGAAAAGTTAATTGTCAAATATACAAATGTACAAGAAAAATTTATAAGTCTAGGTGGTTATGAAATATTATCTAAAATTTCAAAAATTGTACATGGATTTAAGATTGAACACTTATTAGAGTTATCTTACCAAACACTATCTGGTGGTGAAAAAAGAATGGTTTCTTTTGCAATGTTAATGATAAAAAATCCAGATATACTTCTTTTGGATGAACCAACCAATCACTTAGATATATCTACTTTAGAGTGGTTAGAGAAATTCTTAAAAAATTATACAGGAACTCTCCTTATTGTGAGTCATGACCGTTATTTTCTAGATAAAATTATAGAAAAAACCATTTTATTAGAAGATGGAAATCTAACAGTTTATAATGGAAATTATTCCTATTATGTAGAGGAAAATGAAAAACAAGTGATGAATGCATTTAAAGAATATAAAGACCAACAAAAACAAATAAAGGCAATGCAAGAAAGTATTAAAAAATTAAGGGAATTTGGTAGACTTGGAAACAATGAACGATTTTTTAAACGAGCCAAAGCAATTGAAAAAAGATTAGACAAATTGGAAAAAATGAATAAACCTAAGGAAAAAGCATCAATTCCTTTAACCCTTCAATTAAAGAATCGTTCAGGAAATGAAGTTTTAATTGTTAGCAATTTAACACTTTGTTTTTCAGATAAAATCCTTTTAAAAGAAGCGAATATGAAAGTCTGGTATCAAGACCATATTTGTTTATTAGGAAAGAATGGAAGTGGGAAGAGTACTTTGATAAAAGAGATTATACAAAACGGGGAAAATATACAAATAGGTGCGAATGTGAAAATAGGGTATATTCCTCAAGAAATTGTATTTTTAGAAAATAAAACGGTTTATGATATAGCCCGAGAAAGTTTTAAAGGAGAAGAAACACATTTAAGAAGTACACTTTCTAAGTTTATGTTTACTAAAAATACACTTGATAAAAAGACAAAAGCTTTATCAGGAGGAGAAAAAGTTCGATTAAAACTCTTTTGTCTTATGCAAGAAGATATCAATTTTCTTATATTAGATGAACCAACCAATCATATTGATTTAATGACAAGAGAAATACTCGAGGATACATTAAAAGAATATGAGGGAACACTTTTGTTTGTTTCACATGATAGGTATTTTATTAATAATCTGGCTAAAAAGATAATTGCGATTGAGGAGGGAAAACTAATAGAATATATTGGAAATTATGATGATTATATGTATCAAAGGGATAATGAGATTTTTTAAATTTTTATAACAAAATAGGATTGTTTAACTATTTATATCATTTTAGAAAGATAATTTTGTAAAAAAATGGAAATCATAGGTATAGAAAAGTAACATATACTATATAGTAGAAGGTGATTATATGAAAATATTCATCACTTTAAGTATTGCTTTTTTATTGTTATTTATCTATGGTGCTTGTAAGCTTGCCTCAAAAGCAGATCGATTTTTTTAAGGAAACTAGTGTTCCTTTTTTTTATCTTCTAGTATAGAGCTGATTCATAAAAAATGGTCTAAATTATCATAAAAAAAATATATTGACAATGAATAGAGTAATTGATATAATTTAATTGTACTATTTGAGGTAGCACAATTATAAGGAGGTATACATGGAAATCTTAAAAGTGGAGAATTTATCAAAAAGTTATGGAAAAGGAGAGACATTAGTAAAAGCGTTAGATAATGTATCTTTTTCTGTAGAAAAGGGCGAGTTTGTTGCTATTGTCGGAGCATCAGGAAGTGGAAAATCAACTATGATGCATATCTTAGGTGCAGTTGATCGCCCAACAAGTGGAAAAGTTTATGTAGAAGGTATGGATGTATTTAAACAAAATGAAACAGAACTTGCTAAATTTAGAAGAAGAAAAGTAGGATTAATTTATCAGTTCTACAATTTAATTCCAATTTTGAATGTGCGTGAAAATATGAGTTTACCAATTCTATTAGATAATAAAAAAGTAGATGAAGTGTATCTTGATGAATTAATTCATGTACTAGGTTTAGAGAAAAGAGTCCTACATTTACCAAATGAATTATCAGGAGGACAACAACAACGTGTTTCAATTGGTAGAGCTTTAATGAATCATCCAGCTGTTTTACTTGCTGATGAACCTACAGGAAACCTAGATAGTAAAGCATCAAAAGAAATCGTTGAACTTTTAAAAGAAAGCAATCAAAAATATGAACAAACCATTATTATGATTACACATGATATGACTTTAGCAAATCATGCATCTAGAATTATTGTGTTAGAAGATGGGAAAATTATTAGTGATAGCAAGGTGGTAAAGTGAAAATCTTAAATAAATTAACACAAAAACATTTGTTATTAAATAAAAAAAGAACGATTGTTACAATTATTGGTATTTTACTTTCTACAGCGCTTATGTGTGGAATAGGACTTTTAGTTTCTTCTTTTAGAGAATATTCCATACAGGATACGATTGCTTATTCTGGAGATTATTTCGCAGAGATTGAGAATTTTCCTATAGAAAAAATAGATGAAATAAAAAGAAATGACAAAATAGATACGTATTATACAAAAAAGATAGCAAGTTATTTTCCAGTAAAGGAGAGTACACAAGATACTTATGGAATATACGCTAAAATGATACAAACGGATAAGAATTATTTGGATACATTAAAACTCAAAGAAGGGGTATATCCTACAAAAGTAGGTGAGGTTCTTTTAACAGAAAATACAGCTTTATCTTTGAACGTCAAAATAGGGGATACTGTCTTCCTTTCCTTAGGTTCACTTTATTTAGAAGAAGATACTTTTATAGATAGTGGATATATACCTTATAATGTTACCTTTGAAAAACAGAAAGACATACAATATAAAGTTGTTGGTATTTTAATGAAAAACCAATTTATCTATGAAAGATGGTATGATCAGGGGTATGCATTTACTGTGGACCAAACAGAAGATAAGACCAATCTTTATATTAAAACAAAAAAAGCAAAAGATATTTTTAATGTTTCAGAAAACATAGGAAAAATAAGTGAAGATATAGGACTTCGGTATAATGATTCTCTTCTTAGTTTCTATGGTGTGAGTAAATATAGCAATGTTATGGGGACAATGACAAAAATCATTGCAATTATTTTAGGGCTCATCTCTGTTGGATGTATTATTGTTATTTATAATAGTTTTGCTATATCAGTTATGGAAAGAAAAAAACAATTTGGTTTATTTTCTAGTATTGGTGCAACAAAAGGACAATTAAGATATACAGTATTTTATGAAGCACTTATTGTAGGAACCATTGGGATTCTTCTTGGTATCTTAGCTAGCTTTCTTGGTATTGGTGCGGTTTTATATATAATTAACCATTTAATAGGAGATATCTTTGAGACAGAATTGACGCTTAGTGTTTATCCAACATTCTTAATTATCCCAATCGTTTTCATGGTAATAACAGTACTCGTTTCTGCTTATTTACCTGCTCATCAAGCAAGTCGTGTTTCTCCAATTGTTGCCATTCGAGGAAATGATGATATAAAAGTAAGTAAAAAGAAAATTAAAACAAGAAAATGGGTTCGTAAACTTTTCCATATGGAAGGAGAAATTGCCCTAAAAAATATTAAACGAAATAAGAGAAAATATAGAATCACAATTATTTCCTTGGTGGTAAGTATTGTATTATTTATTTCTTTCTCCTCTTTACTTGATAAAATCATTGGATTAGACTCTTTTGTGACAGGTGTGAATTTTGATATAAATTTATCTTATTTTGAAGCTACAGAAAATCCAGGTGGATATGAAAAAGCACTTGCTAATTTAAAAGAAATAGTAAGTATGGATGAAGTAGTAGAAAGCACAACCTATTATTATGGGAATCTATATTATACAGATATGGTTCAGAATTATACAAAAGAATATCAAGAATACATAGAGGATAATTATAGTATGGCTGAAGATTCCAATTTTGGTCATTTCTTAGAAACACATCCAGATATTTCTGTTATTTTACTAGCAGATAGAGACTATCAAAGATTAAAGAGCATAAACAATATAAAAGAAGATGCACCTCTTTTAAGTAATTATTTTGAAGGTGTATTATATAAAGATGGTACAAGAAGTCTAGTGAGTGGTAAAAAGACAAATGAAAAAATTACTGCAATTCCTCTTTGCGATGTATCAAGAGCAGTTACAGATAGCAATAATGCAAATGACTATGATTATAATAAGGTTATTTGTGGAAAAGCAAGTATAAACAATGTGAAGATGATTACAAAATTACCACTTGGAAATATGGATTCTACAGGAATGATTGTTTATGTGAATAAAAAATTATATGATGAAATCTATCACTCCTTATATCCAAATGAAACAGGATGGTATGGAGTCAACAAAAATTCTGAAACTAAAAACTATTATAGTCTTTATTTAAAAGTGGATGGTTATGATGCAATTGATGAATTTATAACAAACTTAGTTGATAATGATGTTTATCATGAATATTCTTATCAAAACATTTTAAAAGAAATGAAACAAACGATGAATTTAGTATTAGTGATTAAAATTTTATTCTATGGATTTATTGCTTTAGTTACTTTAATTGGTGTAACAAGTGTCTTTAATACTTTAAATACAAGTATTAGTTTAAGAAAAAAGGAATTTGCAATGTTACGTAGTATGGGGTTAACACCAGGAGGATTAAATCGAATGATTGTATTTGAAAGTATCTTCTTTGGTATTAAATCATTATGTATTGGAATTCCAATTTCACTTGTATTTGTTTATTTAATTGGTAGGGCAACGGATACTATTTCTAGTAGTGGTTTTGTAATTCCAATTGTTCCTATTGTGATTTCTATAATTGCTGTATTTGTTATTGTTTTACTGACCATGATATATGCTACAAGTAAAATACGTCATGACAATATATTAGAAGCAATTCGTGAGGAGAATATTTAGTGCAAAAGAAGGTCATTGTTCTCTTTCTATGTTGGATTTTCTTATGTATAGGGTATTTCTCTTTACAGTACTTGGGAATAATTAAAGAAAAGACATATACAAGTTCTGATTTTGGAATTGATGTAGTAAAAAGTCCAGTAGACTTTAATCAAAATGGAATCGATGATTATACGGATATTGTAAATGGAGCTATTTTAGAAGGAAAGAAACGTCCCAAATATCATAGTGCTTACTATGAGGGAGGTTATCCGCCTGCTCAGGAAGGGGTATGCACGGATCTAATCTGGAGAGCTTTAAAAAATGCTGGATATGATTTAAAAAGTTTAGTTGATGAAGATATTAAAAATCATAAAGAAGAATATACGAAGATTGATGTGATTGATCCAAATATTGACTTTAGGAGGGTGTATAACTTGCACGTTTTCTTAGAAAGAAATACAGAGTCATTAACAATAGATAGTAGTAAAATAGAGGAATTTCAACCAGGGGATATCTTAGTGTTTGCTAATGATAAACATATTGGTATTGTTTCTAATAAAAGAAATAAAAAAGGTGTTCCCTATTTATTACACCATACAGGAAGTCCCATAAATCGATTAAACAATTTAGAAGAAAATATTTTAGGAAGTTATAAGATTATTGGACACTATCGATTTCAATTAAAAAACAAGTAGATTTTACTTGTTTTTCTCTTCTAGTAAAGCATCATAGAAATGCATTTGTGTGACACTTATATAAGGAATTAACCAGAAATATAAAATACCACAGGTGAATATTCCAAGGATTATCCAACCAATAAAACTTAGATTTAAGACGAAATAATCCATTTTATGTCCATTCATTAATTCTTTACTTTTTTTGATAGCTTCCATTGCATCAATTTCAGGATTTTCTAAAGCAATAAGCATAGCCTGCGAGTAAGAAATTGCTGCAATAATACCAGGAATAATGAATAAAAAGCTCCATAGAATAGTAAATATACCTGTGAGTAAACTAATTAAAATGTAAGGAATAAACAGATTTGTTTTCTTAAATAACTCACTAAATTCTACTTCTTCTCCTCTGGCTAGTTTAAGGTAAAAACTTAGTGATCCAAAAGTAATTAACCCACTAGCTACAAAGGAAAGTAACTCCCCAAAAAGGGCAATGAATGGGTTTTCAAATTGAATACCAAATTCGGAAATTCCACTTCCAACACCTGTAATAAGTCCACTGATGAGTACAACAAGAATAGCTTCTCCATATTTTCCTTGTAAGCTATCTTTTGCTTTTTGTTTTAATTTAATTCGGTCCATACTTAACTCCTCTCTTCTATACATTATATCATATTTTTTATAGTTCCTACAAATTCCAGAAATGATAAATCAGGACTAAATCATGAATAGAAATACAAATAGCGATTAAAGTAAGAAATTATCTA
>CAPHZB010000047.1 GCA_948629335.1 uncultured Bacilli bacterium | reverse complement strand
AACCCCCCCCCCCCCCCCTGAATTTGTCAAGCACATTTTATAACAAAAAAATAAAATGCATTTTCGCACTTTATTTTGACAAACAAGATATAAATAAATCACCTATTCATTTTTTCTATTTCTTCTATAGATAATCCTGTTATTCTAGCTACTATATTTTTATCCATTTCCTCTTCTAACATTTTATACGCTATTTCAATTTGTTTATTATGTTCGCCTTGCTCAATTCCTTTTTCCATTCCAAGTACTTCAGCTTTCTCTACTGCTTCTTCTAAAACAGACTCTCTTTCTAATTCTGCTCTTGTATATTCTGAATACATCTCGATTACTTCTTCATCCTAACTATATTCCTCTACCTTTTCCTCTAGTAAATCTCTTACAGTCTTCTCCATTAAATTCTCTCCTAAAGCCTTATCAAATTAGACTTGTTTGGAAATTAAATTTCATTAAAAATCAATATACAAAGAGGACCTAAAAATAGTCGCATCCGCTAGATATTAAGCCTTTGATTTTTATAAATAATTATAATATTCGTAAATTTTCGAACAACTCTATTCTTCTTTTGTTGTTACTAAAATAACGCTACACCATCTAGCTAACTTTGTTTCTTCTTTAGTATAACAAAGTTTTTCTCTTTTTCCATATTTATTAAATCGATTTGTAACTTTTTGGTTAAGATTTTTTCCTTCCTCGTTTCTTGAAAAGTAACTTTCTTTTACTTCGCATTCATTTTTTTCATTCATTAAGTTAACAGTAAGGCTCTTTTTAAACTTGCATGTTTACTTTCACTATCTTGTTTTTCCCCTTTTTTCTTAGTTTTAATTGCCTTGCATATATTTTAGAGGCAAAGACTACATTTCGATTAATAATTCCCTCAAATGTATAATTTTGTAGTTCAATATTAATTTTTCTCCTTCAAGATCAATTAATAAATCAACCCATGATAATAAGTAACAAAGGTAAAGATTCCCTCATAATTACCCCCACTCCTACTATTTAATCATTTACTCACAATTTCTACTTTCTGCATTCCCTCTATAAATTTAGGAAAGTAACTATTTTTTAAATAAGGATTTTATACATTCCCTTGTACATCAAATAACACCCATTTTATAGAATAATCCCTTATCCATTGTTTTTCTTATAAGCATGACCCATTTTCAATTTTGAACCCTTTTTTCCACCTGTATATGTACTTAAAATATTGGATTCAAATGATGTTATTTTTGATTTTTCCTGTTTATACTCTTTAATAGCTAAAGTTATCATTTCATCTAATAAACTTGTATATTCCTTTCCAAGTGGCGTAAAAAAGAAAAACGCTAAACAACCTGGAATTGTATTTGGTTCATTGATATATACTTTTTTTGTATCCCTATCTATCAAAAAATCAAATCTAGTGACTCCTGATAAATTTAAGGCACGAAAAGCTTTCTTTGATAAATCATAAATTTCTTCCTTCATCTGATCATCCATTGTAGCAGGAATTTCAAAACCACTTGTGGAAACTCCGTTACTCATCTTTTTAGATGGCATCTTTTTCTTTCCACCTCCACTAATATATTTATCTTCAAATGTTAAAAATTCATTATCAGTAAGCATTTCCCCAATTAAAGATGTTTCCACTCTCTCATAATTACCTAAAACAGCACAATCTACTTCTAACAAATTTGTAATGACCTGTTCTACTAAAATTTTAGTATCATACTTGATAGCTTCTAATATAGCTTCCTTTAATTTTTCTTTTGTTTTCACTACTTCAATTCCAATACTACTTCCAAGACAGGCAGGTTTTACAATCACTGGGAATCCTAATGTTTCTACTTGCTTTTCAATCATCTCAGGTTCCCTTTCATATTCATAATCATAAAACCATACATAATCTACAACAGGTAAATGATTTGCAGATAATACTTGTTTTTGAACGACCTTATCTTGTCCAAGCGCTGCTCCCAGTGTTTTTGGCCCTACAACTGGAATCCCAATTTGTTCAAGTAGTCCAGCTAGGCTTCCATCTTCTACCCCTTTTCCATGAACGATAGGAAAAGCAACATCTATCGTATCAATCACTTTTTTAAAGAATCCATCAATCCTTTGTAAACAAAATTGTCCATCTTTTTTTACTAGCATTACTTTTCTCGCGTATCTTTTTAATAGAGCTGTATCGCGATATATATCCATCTCTTTTAACATAGATCCTGTATACCATGTTCTATCTTTCCCTATATAAATAGGAATGGGTTCATATTTATCTTTATCTAAAAATTCCATTGCTTGAACAGCTGTTATAATACTTACTTCATGTTCAACGCTCTCTCCTCCAAAGATAACTCCGACTTTTATTTTCATACAATCACTCTTTCTACTTCTTTTTCATTATACCATTTTCTTCTTTTCTTTTCCATTTGTTTAGGAGAAAATATGCAATATCATAAAAATAAAGCATAATTCCAAGAATAGAGTATACAATCGTTAGGTAGTCCATATTAAAAAAAACAAGATAAACAATTGTTGGAATAAAATATAGTATTAGAATACCAATCTGCTTTTTCCTATCGATGGTTTCCTTTGGTTTTTCTCGCTTATATATGTCTATTAGTGATAAAGACATCATTATTCCAATAAAAATAGCCATCTTTGTTAAATCATCAGCTACAAAAGTAAGAGATGGCAAGAAAAACACAATTAAATCAAAGGTAAGAAAAGTTTGTTTCATTGTTTTCTCTTCTTTTCTTCTTGTTTTCAAATATAGATATACATAATATAAAACAATAGATACAATAAATTTCAATTCCATTTCATCACCCTAAAAAATTTTTTAAAACTTTACAAACAGGAAGTAAAAATTCTAAATAAGCATAATGGGTTCCACCTTCGTAAACAACCACACCTGCGTCTTTAATTAACTTTTCTAATTCATAAGCCCTCTTTAATGGGACTGCTGTATCTAAATCTCCCCATATGAGCAATGTAGGAGCCTTTATTTTTCTTACTTCATTTGTAATATCTAAGTTCACTGTTTTTACAAGAATTTCTCGCATAATGGGAGTGGCATTCCGATAATCTATTGAACCTATATGTTTTTTTACTGTACCTTCTAGCTTATTTAAAATAGGTACTTTTTTTAGACTTTTTAATATCTTTACTTTCAAAGATATTTTTTCTTTTTCTGGACAATAGGGACTTGCAAAAAGGACTAGTTTTTCTACTTCATATTTAGACGCATAAAAAAGACTTATTTTCCCTCCAAAAGAATGTCCCATTAAAATAGGTTTCTTTACACCTAATTCTTCTAAAAGATTATGGATACAATCTGCATAATCTTCTACCGAATAAGCAAAATTCGGTTCACTGCTTTCTCCATATCCAGGTAAATCAATAATAATTATATCATTGGTTTTTACAAAATGTTCTCCGATTGGTCGCATCATTTCTATATTTTGTCCCCATCCATGTAAAAGAACAATTGTCTTTTCCCCTATTTTACCATATCGAACATAATTGACATAACTATTATTTATATTCATTTTACTCCATCCCTTCTATTTTGTCCAAACGATTAATGAACAATAGAAATATTTTCTAGCTAATACCATTGTAACAAATTCTAAAAGGAAAATCTATATAAATTTCTTCACAATAAAAATAGAGACATTTCTCTATTTCGTTGGCACTTTGTTTAAATTCTTTAAAAATGACTTTGTTTTTAAGTATAAACCTGTATAGGTATCATAATATATATCCAAAAAGGTATTAATCTCTTCTTCAACAGAGTGACTTACTTCTAACTTTGTAATCTTTGAGATATCAACATAGTAATACATTCGAATAAGTTTAATAGCTTTTTCGCTAACTTGTTTCTCATTTGTGACACAGTTTTTGCACAAATAACCTCCTTTATCACAAGAAAGAGTTACAATTTTTTCTTTTGAGCCACATAAACTACACCCATCTAAATGAGGAAGGACTCCTAAATAGCGCAAATATTTGAGTTCTACAATATTCATAAGGACAAGTGGATCAAAGCCTTCCTCTATCTTTTGTATAGCAGATAAAACAAGGGTAAATACGTCTTCTTCATTACTATTTTTTGAAACTTGATAGGCTAAATCAAGTAAGAATGTGGCATAACTGATTTTTTCTATACTTTTTTTACAATTTTTAAAAGAGTCTAGAACATCAACTGCAATTAAAGTAGAAAGACCATCAGGTTTCCAATTTGCCGAAAAAATACCATATGTGAGTTTTGTTGTTCCACTTCTAAGATCACTTTTTAGTCCCTTAGCTCCACGGGCTAGGAAACTAACGGTTCCTTCATGCGTTAAAACACGAATAATTTTGCTAGTTTCTCGGTAACTTGTTTCACTTAACACAATACCTTCTATTTTTTTAATCATGAATTTCTTCGAAACGGTAAACCTGTTCTACTTCTGGATATTTTTCATGATCCACCTTTGATAAGAACATTTCGAGTGGACGAGCCCATATTTCATGACTACTTAACTCTTCATAAATGACTAGTTCCTCTAATGTTTCTGTGTGTTTACCAAGAGCAATCACTTTTATTTGCATTCCTTTAAAATGCTTATACATCTTTCCAATCTGTACTTCCAATTTCTTTCCTCATTTCTTCTTTATATTTCATATAATATTCAATTTTCCCTGTATTTCTAAATAAATCCCATAATAATTCTTTCATGTTATCACCTATTACTATAGTGATACTGTTCTTTTATTTTATACAGTTTTTGTTTTATTTTCCTTTTTCCATTCTCTTTCCTTATGAATTATACTATAATGAATAGATATTTTATATTTTTTTACTCAAAATCATTAAATCCAAATTCTTGTAAATATTTTTCCTTGTCTCTCCACTTTGGAATTACTTTGACAAATGTTTCTAAATACACTTTTTTTCCAAAATAAGTTTCTAATTCTTCTCTTGCTAAAGTTCCAATTTTTTTTATCATAGATCCACCTTTTCCAATTAAAATCCGTTTTAGAGATTCCCGATCTACAATAATAGATACTTGAATGAAGTAGGCATTGTTTTTTCGCCTCATCGAATCGACAATACAAGTTAAAGAATGAGGCACTTCTTCTTTTGTAAGGATAAATGCTTTTTCCCTAACTATTTCTGATACAAGAAATGTTACTGGCTTATTCGTTATTGTTTCCTTATCATAATAACAAATGTCATCCGTTAAATATTTTTTTATTGTCTCAATGAGTTCTTTTATATTTTTTTTCTTTAAGGCAGATACAGGAACAATATCACTAAAAGGATAGATATCTTTATATTGATTAATTAAAGCATAAACTTCTTCAGTCGTAAGTGTATCGATTTTATTTAATACCAAGATAATAGGCTTTTTTGCCTCTTTTATTTTTTCTAAAACAAAAGTATCTCCTCTTCCAAATGGTTCTTTCGCATCTACCAAGAAGAGAAGAACATCTGTGTCCATTGCTCCATACACTTGCTTATTTAAGTATGTCCCAAGTTTATGATTGGGTTTATGGATTCCTGGTGTATCTACAAAGACAATTTGTGTATCTTCTTCATTATAAACCCCTTGAATCACATTTCTTGTTGTTTGTGGCTTATTTGAAGTAATTGCAATTTTTTGTCCTACGATACTATTCATTAAAGTGGACTTCCCTGCATTAGGTCTTCCAATTAAACTGACAAACCCACTTTTCATTTTAAATCCTCACTATCAAATGGATATGGACAAAGTTCCTCTACAAGCAAATCCATTTGGTGCCCTTCTAAATCATAAAAATGAACTGGAACTTTTTTTTCAAACAATTCACTCATAACTTGTCTACATAAAAAACAACTTGTACTTACCTTATTTCCACTCGTTAAAACATACATTTCTTTAAAATCACCTTTCTTGTATCCGCTGGATATAGCGGATAAAATAGCACTCCTTTCTGCACAAATCCCTGCGCCATAAGAGGCGTTTTCCACATTCACACCTCCAAATTCACGTCCATCTTTCATTACAACAATAGACGCAACTTTAAAGTTAGAATATGGGCTATATGAGTTTTCTAATAATTTTTTTAATTTTTCAAACATAATTCTTTCCTCTTTCACTAAATAATTTCTTTAATATAGGGTACAAAAATAAGAATGGCTCCAATGAATGCAGTAACAGATAAAATTAAAGTAGCGCTTGATGCAGTATCTTTTGCAATCTTAGCTAAGGGATGTATTTTGCATGTTTCTAAGTCGATAGCAGCTTCAATAGCTGTATTAATCATTTCTGATGCACTTACAGCACCAAATGACGCGATACAAAAAAGCCATTCGTATGTTTTAATTTCAAAATAGAATCCAAAAAAGGTTGTAACTAAAACTGCTAAAAGAATAATAATCATATTATGTTCATGAATTAGGGCATAACCAATTCCATTCAAGGCATGATAGAAGCTTTTTATATAACGAACTAGAAAGTTTCCAGTATCTTTATTCCGTAATATCTTCACTTTGTAACAAAGCCTCCTGACGCGCAAACATGATTTTTTCTTCTTCTTCCGTTTGGTGGTCATATCCAAGTAAATGATAAAATCCATGTACCGCTAAAAAGCAAATCTCTCGTTTAAAAGAATGACCATATTCTATGGCCTGTTCCCTCGCCTTTTCTATAGAAATATAAATATCTCCAAGAAGACGTGGCGACGTTTCAACATCCTTTGTATCTTCTAAAGCGAATGAAATTACATCGGTTGGTCGGTCAATTCCTCTATACGTTTTATTTAGATTATGGATATATGCATTATCTACAACAATGATGGAAAAAAAAGCATCTTCTACTTTTTCCACTTCTATCCCTTTTTTTAAAACGCGTGTTATATCTTCTTCACAAAAATCTTCCTTTGTTAAATTCATTATTTCAAACATACTTATTCCTCACTATTTATCTCTTCTTTACTTATGATTTCTGCATCTTGTCTTACCCCTATACTTTTATACACAGACACAAATGCTTCTACAATTATTTTACTATTATTTTCTTCAACTTTCAATTTTTTTATCGAAATAATATATTCTTTTTCTTTTAAAGTTTCTTCTATCTTTTTTTTAATTTCCTCTAACGCTTTTTCTTCTGCTTCTTCCTTTGTCAAATCTTGTTTAATTACGATAACTTCTTTTTGGTTTTCCTGTTGAAAGGAAATAGGAAACAAATTATTTTTTAGAATTGTCTTTGCAGTTATTTTCTTTTCTTTAAAAGGATTTTTAGTGAACTCCATTCGTTTATTTAAAAATGTAAATGTAAAAATTTTTTTCGTTCTTCCCGTTTCCTTTATCTCTTCATAAAGGTAAGGATATTCAATTGTTGTTGTATACCAAACCTCTCCATAAACTTTTCCTTCAGAAGCAACCTGATCCTTCAGTTCTTCATTTAAATAAATATCTCCACTAATAATAATATCCCCAGGTTTTACATAAGCATCCTTTTGTTTAACAATTTCTCCCTTCGTAGCCTCTACACTTTTAATAATAGCGTGACTATTTGAAACAATATGTGAAGGCTTTTTCTCTTCTTCTTTTAGAGGAAGAATTCTCTCCTCTACTCTTATAATATACTTTGTCCCAACCCGTTCCACCTCCACCCATTCAATATTTTCTTTATATTTTTCCATAATTTTTTTCTTTATATTTTGAACTTGGTGGTAATTTTTAGTAAAAGATCCCGGTTTTATTTGTTCTTTTTTTAAAACATCCGTTAATGCCTCCCTTAAATTTTTATCCGTATGAATTACTTCTACTTCTGTTATAATATGGGTAAGAAATACTAAAAAGAAAAAAGAAATGCATAGGGAGAATAGATAAAATGCATGTTTTTTTAAAAAATGTTTCATTAATGCTTCTCCATATGCCTTTTTTACCTTTATTTTATAACTTGTCTTTATTTTACTTAATGTTTTATAGTCCTCTCTTGAAATTAAAATATATAAATGATGAATATCTTTGTATTCAATTTTTTTAATTTCAATTCCTTCTTTTATTATTCGTTTTAAAAAGTCATATACATTTTTTCCTTCGATGCTAACAAGATAATTATTTTTTAGTTTTTCATACATGAGCATCACTTCCTAGAAATACTTTTTCTATTTTTCCTGTAATAAAAACTTCATCTTGTAATAGTTTTTGAATCGCTAAATTGGTTCCTAAAATGCGAATGATTGTACTTTCTATAGCAATGACAATTTCAGTATGTTCAATTTTAACTATTTTTGTATAATTAATAATATCTACATAATGGGTTCCTAGATGCATCTTAAAGTCTTCTTCTAAAACATATTTTCTTAGTTTTTGGTATAGTTCCATACGCTTCACCATTACATCTTATGTTCTCTATAGCGCAAAAATACAAAAAACGTAAAAATAGATGTTATATCTACAAAAAACAGCCACTATCATAAAGTTAAAAATGATAGTGTAAAATAAGGTGACTCTTCTCTATATTGATTAAACTAGGTTCATATTTTAATCAAAATTACACATCCTTTTTTAGGCCTAATCATTAAATCACCTAACTAAAACATTGCTCTAATATTTGCTATCCCCTATAAATAATCGCTTTTAATTGTTAGTATTAGGAAAAATGTTTTGTATATAGGCTTGTTCTTCTTTTTTATTTTCCTTACTACAAGAGTATTATCCGATTGTTTTATTAATTTTCATAGCACCTTACAAAAATATGGTGATACAGTGACCCACTATTTTTCTAACCCAGCAATTTGTTCATTCCAATAAGATTTTAATTGTTCATAATCTTTAATTTCTCTTTCTAACACTTCTATTTTCTTTTCTTTTTCTTGTTTTTCTTTAAAAAAAGAAATACATTTTGATATTATAACCATACCCTCTTCCTTTTTATCATTTTCCACTGATTCTGCATAATCAATCTCTAATTTTCTCATTTCTTCTTTTAAGTTTACGTTTTCTGATTTCTTAACTTCCACCAAGTCCTCACTTATTTTATCTAAATAGATAACCAAAAATACAATAACAATAAAGAAGAATTGAATAAAAAGATACCCCTTTTTTTTCTTATTCATAATATATTGCCCTTCTTCCATAAAAATTGTAAGCATAAGCAAACTTTTCTTTATCATAATGAACAATAGTTCCTGTAAGAGGATCTGATACAATTACTTCACTTGGTGTTGCCCCAATTAATACTAAACTATGAAAATTACAATACCAGACAACACGCCTTTTTGAAGAATTACTTGTGCTTGTCCAAGCATCGCATTTTATTGGTTCTTTTTGATAAGATGATGCCCATACTTGTACTGGTTTACCACGCTTTACAATTTCCAGAATTTCATCTAGCGACTTTCCTGTTGCCTTTACAATACCTTTTTTAAACTGATTGGCAACATCAATTATTGGATTTTCAAAAACACCATACCCATTATGGCTTTTAGGATTTCCAACAAATTCAATTTCAGGATCAGCTCCATATCGTACGCCATTTACAGTATAGGGAGAATCTCCCTTTTTTAACTTCGTAATAATTGCATCTGGAGTTACTTTTACTCCATGGTATTTTAAAAGCAAATAAAGAGCAATCGATTCACAACCATTTGGATAATTCTCCTTTTGATCAAACGTTGGAAAATTCTTCACTTCATAAGAAGTTTCCTTTACCACACGATTATATAAATCATAATATATATTTTGTAATTTTTTAATTTCTTTAAGTAAGTCACTTTTATTTTTATTTAAAGTATCCGCTTTATTTTGTAATTCTGTAACTGTATTTTCTAAACTTTTTTCTTTTTGTTTTATTTGTTTTAACACATATTCTTTTCCCATTTTTTTATAAATTAAAATTTCATTTTGTTCTACTAAAATCTGCTCATTTTGATAATTTTTATAACCAATCAAACAAAAGATACTCAAAAAAAAGAAATAAAAAACGAAAAAATAAGGAAATAAATTTTCATACTTCCAATATTCTTTTTCACTAAATAATTTCGAAAAGCTAGATACTACTATAATAAAAAACAAATATAACATGACAATCCACTTCATAAACCATCCTACACTATAACTTACATAAAATAAGATATTTTCCTTTCACACTATAGAATAACTACTCTATAAATCTTTCACAACTATTTGTTTACCTGTTTTCTTCACTATACTCGATTGATTTTAAATTATAATTTCCATTGTTATAGACTAAGTTAAAAATAATCTCAGAATTTTCTTTAAAATCAGTTTCTTCTGTTTTATAAATTTTTCCTGTTACTTTTACATTTTTTCCATTATATACTACAGAAGTTAATTCACATTCTGGAGAAAACCAACCTGTTGCAAACCAATAAATTTGGTAAATATTATCATTTATTCTTTTTACTCCGCTTCTCCCTTTCGAATTTCCTGTTAACATAAAATTTTCTATACCAAAATATTTATTAACAAGTTTAGCTACTTCTTCTTTGGAGACTGTATAAGTAAATGTTCCATCATATTCACCTACTTGTACATCTGCCTCTAATTTACCCTGATTCACCTGATTACTATAATAATAAAAGATATAATTCCTTATGTCATCTTCACTAAAAGTATCTATATTTTTTAAAAAATGACTAGCAGTGACTTCTGGCATAAAATAATATAAATAATCCTTAAAATAATCAATATCTTTCTGCTCAATCTTTTCATCTTGCTTTTGATCATTTTCTACTTTCTCATTTTTAGATTGCTCCTTATCTTTCACTTCTGGTTGATTTAGAAATTTATCATATCCAATATATCCACCTAAACCTAGAATTCCTATTGATAAAATAATAATTATAATATTCTTTTTCATAGAATACCTCCTTCAAAATTAATGTTTCATTCAGTTATATTAT
>CAPHZB010000046.1 GCA_948629335.1 uncultured Bacilli bacterium | reverse complement strand
AGTCCAACTATAAAAAGTTTTAGAACTCATCATTGGATGTTTGGATTATTTTTTACGATTATACTTTTTTGTATATCAAGTTTTTATACAAATATATATTTATTATCAATAAGTATGGGTATATTTTTAGATGAAATTGGTTTTATTATAATTAGAGGTAAAACACACGAAGATAATTATAGTCCTAAATCATTTATAATATTAATATTCTTTATAATCCTTTTATTTATATTTAGAGAAAACATTATTAATTTTTATTTGTAAATTATTAAAGGAAACAAATCATTTTGCTACATGCTTCATGCTACATAATAAGGGTAATACTATCCTTATTATGGCCAGGACTTTAGTAGCTACGCCACTAGTCTCGCTCAAGAGTATGTATTTCGATACTATGACATCGCATAGTATTTTTTTAGCATTTAAAATTAATAATACAAAGCATTTGCCGAAAATTTACTACCTTTTTA
Source organism: uncultured Bacilli bacterium (assembly GCA_948629335.1). Taxonomy (GTDB): domain Bacteria; phylum Bacillota_I; class Bacilli_A; order RF39; family UBA660; genus CATOJL01. The sequence continues at coordinate 10,445 of CAPHZB010000046.1, read as the reverse complement.
CTACTTCTGAAAGTGAAAATATAAGAAATTATAAAAAGATATGTGGACATCTTTCAAAAATAAAAATGTAGTAAAGTCTTATAAATAAAGGTTATAACGACTTATAAGAACTTATAAAAAGATGCTCACAAAAATATAATATTTTTATACCAAAAAAAGGGTTTAACCCTTTATTTCAGCAATCGATCTATCGTAACTTAAAAGTGGATTCATATTTTTACTATCTAAGACTAATTCATAATAAAGTCCATTTTCTACATCTTTAAAAAGATTGGCATTTCCACTTTTCGCTATAACAGTTCCACCTTCTACGATATCATTTACCTTTACTTTTACATCAGATACACTTTCGTAATTGCTTACGAAACCATTTTCATGTGTGATTTGAACAATGGTTCCTAAAAGTTCATCTTCACTTACCGCAGTTACAGTTCCTGCATAAGTGGCCACAACATCAAATGGCTCATTACTTGCGTATTCAATTCCTGTACTTTGCATATAGGTATTTTCATAGTATATGATAGCACTTTCTTGGTTTTCTTCAGTATCATCATAAAAGTGTTTATTAATTGTAACTTTTTCTGCTACAAAAGGTTTTAAAAACACTTTATCGCTTGTATCTGTTTCACGAATAACGCTTAGTGTATCATCAAAAATCACTTTTGATACATAGGTTGGTGGTATTTCTTCATTTTGAAATGTTTCTTTTGATTGCATACTCATCACATAAAGGGATGTTAAAACAAGTGCAAAAGCAATTCCATACATGGCATAAACAACTGGTCGTTTTAATCTTCTTCCTTCCATTTTTTCACCTCTATTTTAAGTGTGGACAGGAAAAATTTTTTTATGCAAATTTTTAACTAAATTTTTGAATTTCAACACCCTGATAATAGTATTTTAAAATTTTATCGTACGTATATCCTTTATTAGAGAGGGCAAGTGCTCCATACTGACTCATCCCAACTCCATGACCATAACCTGTAGTTTTAATCAAAATATTTGTTCCGTTTACTACAAATTCAAAATAGGTAGAGCGAATTCCAAGTAGTCTTCTTACTTCAGTTCCCTTGTATTCCTTTCCATTTATTTTTACCTTTTTTACACTGCCTGCTTCTGTTCGTTCTGTTACTTCATATTCTAATTTTTTATTATATGGAAGGGATAATTTTGTATAAAAATCACTTAAACTCATTTCGACCTCTGCTTTAAAAACGGGAGAAACTTCTTCATCAAAAGAAGAATCAACACTTTTTAAATAGGGAAGCGCTTTTGTAAATACTTCCTCACTATTTTCGGTATGGCCATTACTTGTTGAAAAGAAAAAAACTTCTATCACCTTACCATCATAGGTTAAATATTCCTCTTTTGTTTCCTCTACAATTTTTTTTAACTTTTTTATATTTTCTTCGTATTTATCTTTCCATTTGTTTTTAAGCTGTTCTATATCTTGATATACTTGATTGTCGATTGTATCAACAACATCATATTCTTTATCCTTATTGTTCTCCATTTTTCGAATCACATACGTTCTTGCACATACAGCTTGTGCTTTTAAGGCTTCTTCAGTAAATGAAATAGGCATCTCTCCTGATACCACACCAAGCACATAGTCTTCTAGTGGAACTTCCTCTATTTTGTCCTTGCTTACTCTCCTTACACGGACTGTTCTATTATTAGTAATTTGATTGTTTATAATAGATCCTTGTTTTTTTTGTTCCTCTTTTTTTGAAATGGTTAGAGCAATAATTGTTGGTACTACTAAAATAATGGTAAAGAAAATGAGTAATTTTTTCATGCGAATCACCTGTCACTAGCATAAAATAAAAAAGACAAATTACTTGTCTTTTTTTGTTGTTCCTTTTAGTAAATCACGAATTTCTTCTAATAGAATGACATCTTCTGGCTTTTTAGGTCCTTCTTTTTCTTCTTCTGTTTTTTTCTTATGACTTAGTTTTGCAAGTATTTTCATCATACAAAAGATACTAGCTGCAATAATTAAAAAATCTAGAATGGATTGAATAAATATTCCATAAGAGATGACTGCATCTTTGACTTGAAATGTAAGTCCTGAAAAATCAATACCACCAATTAAAACACCAATTAAGGGCATTAAAATGTTGTCCACTAGTGAAGAGACAATCTTTCCAAAGGCAGAACCAATAATTACACCAACTGCCATATCCATAACATTTCCACGTGAAATAAACTTTTTAAATTCTTTAAACATATACCCTCCTACACAAATTTTGAATACATATAAAAATCATAAAAGAAATTAACTACAAGATAAGAGATAGAAATCGCTAACATTAAGTAAAGAAGACGAGCTTGATAGTACCTATTCTTTTTAAATTTTCCTTCAATATTTAAACTATCCAATGCCCAAATAGCTAAGGGAACGACAAATATATAAAGAATGGTTTTAACGTTCATTCTCTAGTTCCTCTAGCATCTTTCTTCTACGCACGTGTCTTTCGTCCATTGATACTTCTGTTGTGAGAAAAGCATCTACGATTTTCTCTACTTCTTCTAATTCCATTTTGCTAGATAATGCAAGTACATTTGCATTATTATCCATTCTAGTCATCTTTGCCTCATCAATATTATTTGCCTTCGCACAACGAATTCCTTTTATTTTATTTGCAGCAATCGACATACCAATTCCTGTACCACAAATAAGAATTCCCAAATCACCTATTTCAAGATGTTTTGAAAGCATTTTTGCATATAAGGGATAGTCAACGGAATCTGTAGTATCTGTTCCTACATTATCGATAGTATATCCCTTATTTTTTAAAAATTCCATAATTCTATTTTTTAATTCTACACCTCTATGATCATTTGCAATTACAATTTTCATAGTATCACCTTCTTCTTTATTTTAGCACATTAAACTACATGTCTCAAGAGGTACTTGCGGAAACATGTTCCTTAAGTCCAAGGTATATTACTGATGTAGAAAGAGGAAAACATTGCCCTACTATTCCAAATATTGAAAAAATTGCAAATGCACTACATATTGAACCTTATATTCTTTTTCAAAATAATGATAGAAATAGGGATATCATTGAAAAGATGCTCTCTTCAAGACAGTATAATCAAATACAAAAAAAATAAGAGTTTTCTCTTACTTTCCTTGGTTTTGTGAAAATCCATATTTCTGATTGAACTTTTCAATACGTCCTTTTTGCGCTGTAGATGTTTGCTTTCCTGTATAAAATGGATGACATTTATTACAACTTTCAATATGTAATTGGTCTTTTGTAGACTTTACTGTAAACGTATTTCCACAAGAACATGTTACTTGCATATCCTTATATTCTGGATGAATACCTTTTTTCATATACTAATCTCCTTCCGCCATGACAACTTTTGTCATAGAAATTTAATTACTTACATAGTATAACAAGCTTTTGCATAAAATGCAAGTCTTTTTGTTGGATAAGAAAAACACTTGCGTATGTAAGTGTTAATCATTACTCGAACTACCAAATAGTCTTAATAAATCTAGGAATATATTAATGAAGTCCAAATATAAATTAAGCGCACCATAGATTGCTAAATTATCAGCAGATGGATTTTGTTCATATATTCTTTTCACTTTTTGAACGTCATAAGCAATATAGCCAATAAAAATAAGAATACTAATACTACATAAAACTAAATCAAATGTTCCACTCTTAGCAAATATATTAATAATCCCTGCAATTATTATTCCTACTAAAGCCATAAGTAAATACGTTCCAAACTTTGATAAATCTATATTTGTTTTTGCTCCCAAAATAGCAAATATTAACATAATCACTGAAGTAATTAAGAAAACAGCTATAATAGACGAAATATTATAAACAACAAAGATAGCTGAAAAAGTTAATCCTGTTAAAAAAGAATACAAGATAAATCCAAACTTTGCCCCTGTAGGAGACATTTTTTGCATCCTAGCTGATAAAACAATAACTGTTATAAATTCAGCAATAACTAAAAACCAATACCCTCCATCTGAAAATATAAATTCTAATGCGCTTACATTGTTTGACACAACAACACCTGTTGCAAAAGTCACCATAAGTCCTATAAACATCCATAAAAAGACTTTTGATAAAAAATTTGATACTGACACATTCTCACCTCTTTTATACTATATCACATTTTTATGAAAATGTAAATTTATCTAAAATATCACTTTGTATATCTATTATGTTTTTATTTTGCTCAAAATAAACATCACTTCGTATATAAGTCACACCTTCCCTCTTACATATTTTTTCCAATTTTTCATTCAAATATGCAATATATTCTTTGTCTTTTTCAAGTTCATAATAATATCCAATAAAAAACACCTCTTCTTTACTATATTTTTTTACTTCTTCTAGTAATGTTTCTATATCTAATAACAATGTATCCATATAATTATAAATATCTTCTTTATTCTTTTTTGAAAGTCCATAAGATACTTCATTCATTCCTACAAATAAGGTGGTAAGATCAGCTTTAATAAGTGCATTTTGAATCGTTTGCTTCTTATTATCTATATATACGTAATCATTTTCTCGTATCATCTCTATTAAATCAGTTATACGTAAATCCTCATAGCGAAATTCTACAAATTTTTCTAATTTTTCCATATCCTCTAGTTCATTTCGTATTGTATGAGAATATTCAATACTATCATATATGTCTTGAATGTTCACATAATAGATACTTTTATCCCTTAGTTTTATATAAATCATAAAGATAATGCAAGCTACTAAGCCCAGAACAATTATACTTTTCTTTTTCACCCTAACACCTCACAAAAAAAGTAGATTACTATCTACTTGTATTATATTTCTTGTATACTTATTTTAGCACCTACATTTGTAAGTTTTTGCGTAATATCTTCATATCCTCTTAAAACATGTTCGATTCCATCAATTGTTGTTGTTCCTTCTGCAACTAAAGCAGTTAGAATAAGCGATGCTCCTGCGCGCAAATCCGTTGCTACTACTTGTTTGGCCCTAAAGGATGTTGGTCCTTTGATTATAGCCACCTTATCTTCTACTGTTATATCTGCACCCATTTCCTTTAAATAGGGAATATGCATAAACCGATTTTCGAAAATATTCTCTTGTATAGTCGAAGTTCCATGAGCTAAAGCTAAAAGGGGTGTGAGAGGTTGTTGCAAATCAGTTGGAAATCCAGGATATACCTCAGTTTTTATATCTATTGGTAAATAGTTTTCTCTTGCACTAATACAAATACTATTTTCCTTTACATCCATAGCAACGCCCATTTCTTTTAACTTATTGGTTAAAGAGGCAATATGTTCAGGAACTAAATTTTTAATTTCTAGATGATTCCCACATAAGGCACCTGCAATAACATAAGTGCCTGCCTCGATATAATCGGGTACCACTTCTTGTTCAGCACTCCCCAAATTTGTAACACCTTCTATACGAATTTCGCTACTTCCTGCCCCTTCAATTTTTGCACCCATCTTATTTAGTAATTGTGCTACATTTACAATATGTGGTTCTCGTGCTGCATTATGAATGGTTGTCACTCCTTTTGCATAAGTAGCTACTATCATCAAATTCATAGTGGCTCCCACACTTGCAATGGATAAATCAATATCAGTTCCAATCAATTCTTCAGCATCTACAATATATTTATTTCCTTCGATTATTACTTTCGCACCCAATTTTTCAAATCCTTCTAGATGAAAGTTAATTGGTCTTTTTCCAATGGAACATCCTCCTGGAAAATACATTTCAACGTGTTTATATTTTCCAAGTAATGCTCCCATAAAATAGTAAGATGCACGAAGTCGTTTGGAAATATTCTCTGGAATTTCTTTGTTTTGCACTTTTGTACAATCAATTCGCATTTTTTTATCTGTTCTTTTAATTTCTGCTCCTAAAAAGGTCAATATCTCTGTTAATGCATCAATATCTGAAATATTAGGAACATTTGTAAGTTCAATAACCCCACTGGAAAGAAGGGAAGCAGGAATTAATGCCACTGCACTATTCTTAGAACCACTTATTTCAATAACCCCTGATAACTTATGGCTTCCCTCCACTATCATTTGTTTCATAAAACCTCCTGTTATGCCTTTTTGCTACTAGAGAGCAAATGAATTTTCGCACATATTGCCTTTTTCATTTGAACTTCCCCTGCTTTAATTACTTTTCTTGGATCATACACAGTCTCATTTTCTTTTAAAAAGGCTCTAACTGCTTTTGTCCATTCCATTTGTAATTCTGTATTAATATTTAATTTACAAATTCCTGCATCAATGGCTTTTTTTATTTTTTCATCATCAATACCAGAACCACCATGCAAAACGAGTGGTAAATTTGAACGCCTTCTGATTTCTGCCATCTTTTCAAAATCTAATTTAGGTTCTCCCTTGTATGGTCCATGTACACTTCCTAAAGCGGGAGCAAGTGTGTCAATTCCTGTTTCACTAGCTAGCAAACAAGCATCTTCTACTTTAGCATATGCAAGTTCATCCGCTATGCCATCCTCTTCCCCACCAATATGCCCAATTTCGGCTTCTACAGTAACATTTCTCTCATGTGCGTATGCTACAACTTCTTTTGTCATTTCTATATTCTCTTGTAACATATATTTAGAAGCATCTATCATCACGGATGTAAAACCACTATCAACGGCTTCTTTACAAGAAGCAACACTACTCCCATGGTCTAAATGTAAACAAACGGGAACTGTAATTGAAAGGGCTTCATCTAAATCCTTCACCATATTAGAAACGACTTTAAATCCTCCCATATATTTACTTGCCCCTTCAGATACTCCTAGAATAACAGGACTTTTCTCTTTTTCACATTCCTCTAAAATAAATCTTGTCCATTCCAAATTATTAATATTAAAATGAGGTATCGCATAATGACCTTCTTTAGCATCCTCTAACATTTTTTTACTATTTACAAGCATATTATCTTCTCCTAACTGTCACCATTATAACACAATTTATTGAAAACATTAAATAAATCACTTAAATAAGTAGAATATTCCAATAAAAATCAACATGATTCCTCCTAACATAGTAGCAGTTTTTCCTAGTTTGTTATTAATTGTTTTTCCTAAATTTAATCCTAAGTAAGTAAATAAAAAACTAGAACACATAAAAATAATGGAACATACAACTGGAATTTCATAAATCGTTCTAAGTCCTAAACCAACAGAAAAACTATCTAGACTCACTGCCAGTCCAAAAAATAAAAGTTCAATCAAATTCATAATTTTAATTTCTCTACTCTCATTAAAAGAAGAAATAATCATTTGAATACCTATAATACCTAAAACAACTAAAACAATGATATTAGGAGATATTGGAATGACTCTGAGTAACCAATATCCAATATACATTCCAATCAAAGGCATAAAGAAATGGTATACGCCAACAATCGTGGATAATAGGTAAATATCCCGTTTTGAAAGTCCAAGTGTCCCATAGGCAAGGGATAGACTGAAAGCATCCATGCTTAAACTAACAGCAATTAAAACAACAGTGATTAAGTCCATAAAAAAGACCTCCCACTTTAATATATGATGGGAGGACAAGTTATATTATTTTTTTAAACTTTCTTTTTTGAAAATATCCTGGTTCCAATCCCAGATCTTGTGCAATTTCATAACCATCCTCTAAGTTTTTCCCTATATCTTGGATATCATTTGCATAAGTACCTATTGTCACCATTTCTCCACCTAATTCCCTATATCGCTTTAATAAGTCAGAAGATGGGAAGATAGAAAAATTACCTTTTTGGGAAATACTTGGTGTAATCTCTAATAAAACATTTCGATGAATCATTTCCTCTAGCAATGCATTAATTAGTGGATCGTTATGGTATTTATACCCATAGAAAGCATGGATAAAGCCAAGATGTGATAATGTATCAATATTTCCACTTTGAACTGCATACAAATTTTTTAAATAATAGTCATCATAAGCCTTTTTGATGTCTTCTTCCTTTTCTAGTTCACGTTTAAAATCATACACTACTCCTGTAATTACATCAATAGGAAAACGTGCATATAATCCTAACTCATTTCCTCTCGCATATGGTTCTGGAATTTGGATACCATTTAATAAAGTTATTTCCTTTCTCATTTTTTGTAAATCTGCAATTTCTGTACTTCGTTTCAAGGTAGAACTACATGAATAAGTTGTACGTAAGATTCCATCTGCCTTTTGAATGCAATTAATGATGGAAAGAACATCAACTTTCTTTTCAATTGCATTATTTACAACAACCTCTAAATCCTGTTCTTTGTCCTTAGAGGTAGGACAATTTAAATATATATCACTCTTTTTCATAATATCACCATATGACATTATATAAAAATTATAAGTACTTTTCAATTAATTCTTGAATAAAAAATTTATAATCAACTTCATTTGTATCTGTTTCATCAGCCTCCATTAGGCAAAGTGGAGGGAAAAGAACACACCACCAATTTTTTCCTTTTCCTTCACCTAAAGTGACAAGTATGGATTCATAATACCCTTCTTCATAGGTAACTCCTTTATATTTCTTTTCTGGAAAATAATTAAGTCCATATTTTAGTTCATAGGAAAGAGGATATTTTTCTTCAGTTAAAACTCTTTTTACATCATCATCGAGAAGATCCATATTATCGTTAATTATTCTTCTCGCTTCTTCAATTCCTGTGGTATTTTTTAATAATTCATATATCTTATCTTGGATACTTTCTGATACTTTAAATTTCGTTTTTTGATCAATTTCTTTATCAGAATTTGCTACTACACGAAGACGAATTGCTTCTTTCGGAATAAGAAGATCTTCTGATTTTACACGGTAAGTTCCTCCTATAAATAATAAAACAAGTACAGAAAGTATTATTAATTTCTTCATAAAAAATCATCTCCTATTTCATAGTGAGATGATAAAAATTTTTTATACAAATTTTTTTAATTTTCTCTAATATGTATCAATATCCTATTTTCATCCTATGCTAAGTATAAGGTATCCTTTTTGCAATGTCAATAAATTTTTTCATAGTAGTGTAAAATGTGTGATTTTTTTTTGAAAATGTTACATAAAAATAAATGAATTTTATGTGATTATGTTACATCATTATTGCTTTGTAATAGGAACCCAATTATATGATGATATCGGCTTGCAAAGGCCTGTAAATAAAGCCTTTGGCTAATAAGCCTATCATATAATTGCCTATTATAAAGCAATAATTCCATATGATCTTTATGTAACATTTTCACTTAAAATTGACTATACAATAATGTAACATTTTCATTTAAAATTCACAAAATTTTTTCATAGTAGTGTAAAATGAATGTATGTATAACAAGGATTATTTAGTTACATCTCCTCTTATTTTTTAGGAAAATAATGATTTTGGAATTGTAATTACTGGGCGAATTCCAAGGTTAGTATAATCCGTATCTGCATATGCTAAACTTCCAAGCATACCCACATACCATACTCTATTTTCATTGGAACAAGATGTGCTTGTCCAATATCCATTAACATTATGATATTTCCCAGTAAACTCACTATACTGTGTTTTATTTTCGGGAACATTACAACCTCCATAGCTAGTACAAGAATTTGTATAATCAAACAGCCATGCATATTTGTTCGCACCCGTTGTCGTTGATCTTCTTTTACCCCAACCATCCGTTGTACTATACGTATTTCCAATTCCATCTAAATAGAAATTACCCGCTTCCGTTTCGATGTTAGTAGTTCCGAAATTCTTACTAGAATGCCACTTTATTGTATCCTCACGACTGGCTCCTGTAATTTCTGCTATTTCATCAGCTGTAATTAATCTTGCATTTTCTTTTATAGAATCTCTCCAAGATTCTATATTCTTATTTAGCTCCTGTATAACCTCTGTTACCAAATCTTGATTATTCCCCCCTGACTCCAAATACACAGAACCAGATATATTATGATCAAGTATCATTGTATAGTTTTTATCATCTTCTTTATAGGCATACCATTTCATACAACCTGTTCTTATCTTTGTTGGGGTTCCAGATTTATTAAGATTTGCTTCCGCCCCTTCTTTAGTACACTTTTTACTTATATCTGTTGGATCTAGGTAAACTTCCGCTAGATAGGTTTTATCTGTTGCTATTTCTATTGTTGGCCCATCTTTTTTTTGTTCATCTGGAACACTTGGTATAACACTCCCTGTCCCATCACATTTATCTAAAAATCCTTTTTGTGAAGTACATGTTTTAAATTCTTTTGTTTCCATATTCATTTCATAATGGACATAATATGCATTAAATCTTAGATTTGCGGTTTCAACAAAACCGCTATTTATTTTTATTTCATTAGTAACTCCTTTGTAGGGTGTGTCCCCTTTGATTTCCAAGTTTAAAATCACTTCATTATTTTCATCTACAACCGTTTTTCCTTTTACTTTATAGGTCTTTCCAT
>CAPHZB010000045.1 GCA_948629335.1 uncultured Bacilli bacterium | reverse complement strand
GTAGGATTGGGGAAAAGGTGGAGGATGCAGAGCCAAAGCCTTACCTATAATCATGATATGTTTGAAAATTTAGGAGATCGTTTACAAAATGCTTTAGATAAAATGAAAGGGTATGGAAAAATTACAGAAGAAAACATTAGTGATGTAACTAGAGAAATTCGACTTGCCCTATTAGAAGCGGATGTTAATTATAAAGTAGTAAAAGAGTTTGTTGCAAACGTAAAAGAAAAAGCACTTGGGGAAGAAGTAAGTAAGAGCTTAAAACCGACAGAGGTATTTGTTAAAATTGTAAAAGATGAATTGGTGGCTCTTTTAGGTGGAGAAAAAGAGGATTTGAATTTAACAGGGAATCCTGCAACTTTAATGTTGGTTGGATTACAAGGTAGTGGTAAAACAACAATGATTGCTAAACTAGCAAATATGCTTCGTAAAAAGTATAAAAAAAATCCACTTTTGGTTGCGTGTGATGTATATAGACCAGCTGCCATTGATCAATTAAAACAATTAGGACGTGAATTAAACATAGAAGTATATGAAGAGGGAAAAGGGGACCCTGTTACAATCTCTGAACATGCAATTCAGTATGCAAAAGAAAAAAAATACGATTATGTTTTAATTGATACAGCAGGACGTCTTCACATTGATGAGGAATTAATGGATGAACTTAAAAATATCACAGAGAAAGTACACCCACAGGAAACACTTTTAGTTATCGACAGTATGATGGGACAAGATGCTATTAATGTGATTGAGGGATTTCATAGTAATCTTTCCTTAACAGGAGCAATCCTAACCAAATTGGATGGTGACACAAGAGGTGGAGCTGCCCTTTCTATTCGTCATTTAACAAATGTACCTATCAAATTTATTGGTGTTAGTGAAAAGATGGATGGATTAGAGGAGTTCTACCCTGAGAGAATGGCAACAAGGATATTAGGCATGGGGGATATCATGTCTATGATTGAGAAAGCTGAATCCGTTATTGATGAAGAGGAAGCATTAAGGGCAGCAAAGAAAATGAAAAAGGGAAATTTTGATTTAGAAGATTTTCTAAGCCAAATCAATCAAATTAAAAAGTTAGGACCTTTAGAAAATTTATTAAAAATGATCCCTGGAGCAAAAAAAATGGGACTTACAAGTGTGAAAATAGATCCTAAAGATATGGCACATATTGAAGCAATTATCCAATCTATGACTCCAGAAGAAAGAAAGAACCCAAGTATTTTAAAAGCTTCTAGAAAAGTGAGAATTGCTAAGGGAAGTGGAAGGAGTGTAGAAGAAGTAAATCGTCTTTTGAAACAATTTGAAGAAATGAAAAAGATGATGAAAATGATGAAGAATGGTAACTTTAAAATGCCTTTCTAGAAGGGAGATTATGGAAAATTTACTAGATGCTTTAATAAATAGTGGGTGTGAAATTGATAAATCTTATTATTTAAATGCAGTAAAACAGTATAAAAATAAAGAAGAATTAGAGTTAGAAATAAATACGTATATTGATACGTTTATAAAAACAAATCCATATCAAATTAAAGATGTATCTGTTGCTTTACTAACAGATAAAACGAGTTACTTTCATAATTTTCAGGAAAATACATTGTATGATTTAGCTTCAATTACAAAACTATTTACACTAAAGGGAGTTTATGATTTAAGAAAAGAAAACAGGATTGTTTTTGAACAACCAATTTGTACGTATTTAGAAGGATGTAAAGGATTACAAAATTATACTGTGTTAGATGCTATAAAAATGTTTGGTATCATCGAAACGGAAGGAAAACTATCAGAAACAAAAGATTATGAAACATTTAGAAAAGTACTTAAAACGGTTAAAGTAAAAGAATACAGTGAAGAAACAACGACATATACCGATATTGGACATGTTTTACTTGGTAATATTATCGAGAAAGTAACCAACAAAGATTTAAAAACGTATTTTAAAGAAGATATTTTTGATAAGTATCATATGGAAAATACATTATTCCTACCTAGTCATGATTATATTCTAAAGGGAAATGGGAATACATTCTACCTACCACATGATTTAAAAACGAGAGTGGCACATGGAATGACAGGAGCAGCAGGACTTTTTAGTAATGTTTATGATTTATCCAAGTTTGCAAAAGAATTATGGAATGGACATGTTTTTGATAGTGGATTTTTAAAAGAAATTTATGATTATACTTTTATTGATACAATCAATCGAAATCGAAGTTTTTCAGGGCTATATAAGAAAACAAAAGGATATCGTTCGTATGTTCCTAAAGAATTTTCTGATTTTGCTTTAGCGCACCAAGGTTTCACTGGTTCTGTATTTGTAGTGGATTTAAAATTACATATGGGAGAAATTCTATTATTTGATGCGATTCCTAATGGTGAGGAAAAAAAGCATCCTGATTTTTTAAAAGGATTTTATGTATTTAGAGATAAAATGACAACATATCTTATACTACTTTATTTAATGCAGATGGGGTAAATAAGTATTTTTTAAGAGATAAAGGCATTACTTTATCTTTTTTGTGCTATAATAGAAAACATTGGTGATTTTATGGGAGAAACAATAATGAATTTAAAAGAAATTTTTGATCAAAAACAATATAAAAGGCTATCTGTTTACCAAAAAGAAATTTTCGTTACTAATCTTTTTCATAGTAAATGGTGGGATAAAATACCAAAACAAGATCACATTCTTCTATTAAAGGAGTTACAAAATGTATTATCAAACAAGTATAGGAATGGTCAATATCAACTTATTGTACTTCCAAGTGACTATCAACTACAAGAATGTTTATTTGAAATGATAACAAATGTTTATGAAAAACGAATATTGATGCGCAAATCATTTATAGAAGATGGAATAATTCAAGATGGCTACGATGATATCTATGTGCTTGATTTTTTGAATGTTTATTTATTAGACTGTATCTATCATGAGAATTATCATATTATTTCTAGACAACAAAGTATCCTAAAATCAAGTACTATTTTAGAAAGAGAATTTTTAGAACAATTGCTATGGTGTCTTACCCTAAATAGGAAAGAGAATATTCCTATTATGGAACAAATTGGTTCTTTAGAAAATGACCTTTTAGAAAAAGACGTACTCGGGTATTATATGATTCCTGATGAATATTATGCACACCGCTTTGCTTATGAACAAGTGGCCCGTATATTTGATAGAACAATTTCTCTTTATGGAGAAGATGAAAACTTTAGAAAGTATATAGTGGACGTTAAAAGGGAGCAAAGTGTTTTAGCACAAAAATACAATAACGAACATGGAACACAATACACATTTGATGAACTATATGAACAAATTTATCTTACGGATATTATTCGTTCGTCAGCAAAAGATGAGGAAGAGGTAAAGGAAGTTTACCAAAAACTGAAAGAAAGGAAGCATTTTATAAAAAGATAAAGCGTAATAAATGAAATTTTATGATTGAAGACAACAGTTATGTTATTAGAAAGTTAAAAGAAGCAATGGGTAAGGAAGAAAAATATACCAAAAGACAAGAAGATGCTAATTCTTAGGAAAGTATCCTGTTCATAAATTTTCTATCTACATACTATAAAGTAGATAAGGAGGAATGAAAATGTTTGGTAGAAATTGTTGTAATAGACAACAAGGTATGTTTGCTGGTCCAATGATGAATTATGGGGGTTCTCCATGTATGGAACAACAAGTTGTTGAACCAACGATTACAAAATGTGTAGAAAAGGAAATCTATCATGAAGTACCACAAGTGTGATAATTTATGATAGATTAAATAAATATAGAGAAAATAAGTACAAATGAAAGGTGTTTTGATAAGAAATGCCTTTTTGTGTGCTATAATTGATGTAGAAGTATTGATTTGCAAAGGAGGAAGTATGTGATTATCAAAAGTAAATTGGAAAGTATTAATAAAATAAATGAATTAGATTTAAATAAATTTCCAGAGCAATTATTTAGGGAAAATGAAGAAACAAAAGTGAAAGAATTTATAGAAAAATATCCTGCAAATTATTATGCAATAAGAGATAAATCTAGAGCAGGTGGAACTTTTAAGTTAAAAGTTGATTATGATAAAGTCTTAGAAGAAATTAAAGGTTATAATCTATTTACAATTAATGTCAGTTCTGCAAATTATGTTGATAATCAGTTATTAGTTGGGGAAATAGAATTTTTATCAAACGAAGAAGTATATGCAATATTATCAATTAATCCAACAGCATCAGTAAGAGATGCACTGAAAAATCCAACATTTAATTTAAAAACTGATATATTTGATAAAAAATTAAATAGGGTTCCACATTTTGATTTTATTTATCAATATATTATGAACAATAATCTTCAAGATGTTATTGTGGAATTTGCATTGTTTGATAAAGAAGTAGGTACTAAAAAAGAAAAGGTAATAGTATACGAGCTAAGAACACATTATTAAATTAATTTTGAAAGAGAGATGAATTTATGGATATAAATAAAATTAAAAATGAGTTAATTAAACAAAAAGAATCAAAGTTTAAAGGAAATATATACCATTATTCACAAGTTAATTTTTCATATAATTCCAATAAGATTGAAGGAAGCAGACTAACTGGTGACCAAACCGAAGCAATATTTGATACATCCTCATTTATTCCTAAAAGTGACGGTTTAATTAAATTAGATGATTTAACTGAATCTAAGAATCATTTTAAATTATTTGATTATATGTTAGATAATGTAGAAGTACTTCTGACAAAAGAAATGATAATTGAAATGAATAAGATATTAAAAAGAAATACGAGTGATGAAGAAAATCCTAGATATAATGTTGGTGGGTTTAAAATAGTTCCTAATATGATAGGGCTTGTTAATGTTATCAATACTACTGCACCAGAAGATGTAGAAAAAGAAATTGATGAATTGCTTGCCCAATATAATTCTGAAACTAATATTACTTTAGAGGATATTATTGATTTTCATTACAAATTTGAGAAAATTCACCCTTTTGGAGCTGGAAATGGCCGTGTTGGAAGAATTATTATGTTTAAAGAATGCCTAAGAAATAATATTATGCCATTTATTGTATTAGATGATGATAAACCTTATTATATGAGAGGTTTAAAAGAATATGAAAATGATAAGATGTTTTTAATTGATACTATAAAACATGAACAAGATTTGTTTGAGAAGACTTGTAAAGAACTATTAAATTTTGAAATAAAAGAAAAAAATTAAAAAATTTAATCATCCCACGCATATTAGAAAATATTATATTTTTAGAATAAAAAAGAAGGAATTATGAAATATTTATAGGAAAAAACGGTAATAGAGAAGTTGATTTTGTTGTTAAAAATAATGATGGATTAAGATATATACAAGTTACTTTATCAGTTAGGGATGAGGAAACTTTAAAAAGGAAATTAAATGCATTAGAAACCATAAATGATAATTATCCAAAATATATAATAACTTTAGACTATGATACGGCAAATTTTAACGGTATAAAACAAATAAATGCTATAGATTTTTTATTAGGAAGGGTAGAAATATAGAAAAAAAGGGTATGTCAAGTGTAATAATTTAGGATAGCTTAGATAATTTTGATACAAATAAGTAATAAAACAGTGTATCTTTAAAAGAAAGGACTTTTTGTGTGATAAAATTAAATATACGAGGTGGTACTTATGAATATTTTAATTATTAGTAATATAGATGACGATGAGAAATTAGAAGATATATGGCTTGCAAGGGCATTTCAAAAAGATGGTCATAAAGTGGCGATAGTTGATAAAAATTATGATGAGCACCTTGAGTCTTTATTTGATGTTTTTTTACTTAGAAATACTTGGGATACAGATGCAACAATAGAAACTATTAAAAAAAGGTCCAATTTTAGAAAACGAGTTATTAATAAAAAACTTCCTCGCATTAATTTTGATGGGAAATATGATGGTAATAATAAAGAGTATCTTGTAGATTTATATAGAGAGGGGTACCCAGTTATTCCCACTTTTAATTGCATGGAAAGTATCCAAAATTTGGGAAAATATAATAAATTTATATTAAAGCTTAAAGATAGTTATGACGGAATAGGTCAGATGATAGTAGATAAGAATGAGCTAGGAGAAAAGTTCACGAGTGCATATATAATTCAACCATTTATAGAATTTAAATCGGAAGTACAATTTTATTATATAAAAGACAAATTCGAATACGCTTTAGAATTTATACCAAGTAAAGTTCCCATTTATCCAGAAGCAATAGAATATTTACCAAAAGAGGACGAGCTCGAATTAGCCGATACGTTTTCTAAGTTAAATGGAAATTATTATGGTATCCAAAGAATTGACTTTGTTAAACTTAGTGATGGGACACTTCTTTTAACTGAAATTGAAGATATAGCTCCTTATTTAGATTTGGATTGTGTTGACGAAAAAACAAGAAATAAATTTATTTTAGATTATAAAACAATGGTATATGAATACATGGAAAAGATAAGTAGGAATTCATGAGAAGATGAAAGAAATGATTAATTAAGAAATCAAAATTTAAAAAGTTAAGAATATGTATATTTATCTTAGATTAAAAAAATGGAAATTAAGAAAATTTCTATTTTTTAATTTACCTAAAAAGTAAATAAAATATTTAAAAAATTAAAAATATCTGATATAATAAGATTAACCAATTACGTTAATTAAAAGAAAGGAGGATTCGATGGAGTTAACATATAGAAATGATAAGCTTAAAAATTTATGTGAAAATTCTAAATATAATAAAGAATTGGTTAAAAAATATGGTTCTGAAGTAGCTATGAAATTGCCAAGGAGGATTATTGAACTTAAAGCATTTGCGTCATTGAATGATGTTCCAACGAGTCCTCCTTATAGGAGACATAAGCTAACAGGAAACAGAAAAGAAGAATTTTCTATTATGATTACTGAGCAATATAGATTAATTTTTAGACAAAAAGAGAATAATATAGTAATAGACGATTTAAAACAAATAAAAGAAGTAGAGATAGTGGAGGTGTCCAAACATTATGAGTAAATTAGATAAATTTGAAGAATACGTAATAGCACCAGGAGAAACCATTTCAGAATTATTGGAGACGAATAGTATGTCTCAATTAGATCTTGCTGATAAAACAGGGATTAACAAGAAGACAATAAATGAGATAATTAATGGTAAAGCACCAATAACAACTGCAACAGCACTAAAACTTGAATATGTGTTTAATATTCCAGCCAGTTTTTGGAATAACCTAGAAAGCAGTTATAGAGAAACTTTAGAAAGACAAAAAGATAAGGAATCTATTATAGAAGATGAAAAATATTTAGATAATATTCCTTATTTAGAAATGGCTAAGCGTAACTGGGACTGTATTGAAAAAACAAGAGATTCAGCGGAAAAAGTGATAAATTTACGAAAATTTTTTTCAGTAGCTTCCCTTCGGTTTGATACAGAATTAAAAAGACGATTAGCCTTTCGAAAAAGTGACAATGAAAATTTTTCATTTGACTCTCTGTATTGCTGGTTAAGATATGGGGAAATACAATCAAATAAAGAAATATATCCAAAATTTGATATAGATGCATTAAAGGTGAATGCACATAAAATAAGGAATCTTGCAAATCTCCCTTTTTTAGAACAATATGAGAAAATTAAGGATTTACTTAAAGCATGTGGAGTATCATTAGTATTTGAGCCACATTTACCAAATACATATGTGAATGGGGTATCGTATAAAATAAGTCCTTCTAAAGCAATCATAATGATAAGTGACAGGGGAAAAAAAGACGATATTTTGTGGTTCACATTATTTCATGAAATTGCGCATTTAATAAAACATAGCCAAAAGGAAGTTTTTATTGATCTTGAAAATAGTGAGAGGAATGCAATTGAAAGCGAGGCAGATGAATATGCACGAAATATATTAATTCCTGATAAAGAATATAATCATTTTATCAGTACCAATGAAGTATATAGTGAAGAACTGATAAAGGAATTTTCAAATAAAAATAATATTTCTACTGGTGTAGTAGTTGGTCGACTACAAAAGGATGGTATACTAAAATGGAACGAATTTAATCACTTAATTACAAGAATATAAACGATTCAATTCTTTAGACTTTGTATTAATAAAAGATAGATTTTAGAATAAGTTTAGGTGAGGAGCTTAAACGATGAATAATTATAAGATAAATATAGAGTATGGGGAAGAGGATATAAATCATATTTTTATTAAAGTACTAAATAAAGAATTAAAGAAATATTTAAAAAATATTTGTCAAAATAGGGAACCAAAAGGAAAAACAACCTGTACTTCTATCGTGTATAAAGATAGGGAGAATAAAAAATAAATGATGGATGAAAACATAAAGTATAGTGTTGGAATTTACATAAGATTATCTAGAGAAGATGATGATAAGACAATCGAGAGTGAAAGTATTACGAATCAAAGAAGTCTACTTTTGCAATATGTAGAAGAGAACCATTTACATGTCTATGATATCTATGTAGATGATGGATATTCTGGTACTAATTTTGATAGACCTGAGTTTAAAAGATTAATGCATGATATAGAATGTAAAAAAGTGAATATGGTTTTAACAAAAGATATGTCTAGATTAGGTAGAGATTATATTCAAACAGGGGAGTTAGTAGAAAAATACTTTCCTTCGCATAATGTAAGATATATCGCTGTGACTGATAACATAGATACATATCTAGACTCTTCTAATAATGACATAGCGCCTTTTAAAGCAATCATGAATGACTTTTATGCAAAAGACATTTCTAAAAAGATAAAAAGTAGCCTACGAGCAAAAATGAAAGAGGGAAAATTTGTTGGTGGAAGAGCCCCTTTTGGATATATGCAAGACCCTGATAATAAAAATCATCTCATTATACAAGAGGAACAGGCACAAGTCGTAAAAAGAATATTTGAACTATTTTTAGAGGGGCACACTTATTTTAAAATAGCTAGACGATTGACAGAAGAAAATGTAAAAACACCTGCTCAATATTATAGCTTTGTGTGGAAAAGTCATTATGATTTAAGATATGGAAATTGGCATGCGAAAACAGTACAAGATATTCTAACCAACCGAATGTATATAGGAGATTTAGTTCAAAATAAAAGAAGTAAAGTAAATTATAAGATAAAGAAGGTAGTTAAAAATAATCCTAAAGACTATATTATAATTGAAAATACACATGAACCAATTATCGATAAAAATACATTTTATGAAGTACAAAAGCGAGTTCCCAAAAATGTGGGAAAAATCTCAAAAAAAGAAAATCACTTATTAGATGGGCTTTTATATTGTGGGGATTGTGGACATCGTATTTCTATACAGGCGAGAAGAAAAAAGGATAATAGATGTTATACAATTTGTAATTATTATAGAACTTATATGAAACAAAAACTATGTACTACTCATTCAAATAACTATGATAAGCTAGAAGAAGTAATTATTCTTTCTTTAATACAAATGTGTTTTAATTCTATGGACAAAGATAAAATTAAAAGTAACATCTTAAACAATTTAAAAGAAAAGGATATAATGAATAATAAAAAGGAAGTAAATTCATTACACAGCGATATCAAGCAAATTAATGATAATTTAGATACTATTTATATTGATAAGTTAAATAAAAAGATTACTGAAGAACAATTTGAAAGAATAAAAAGAAAATTAGAAAACGAATTAGAAATTAAACAAACTAGATATAATGAGTTAAATAATATTATTGATAATCATATAAGTGAGGAATCAAAGAATAAAATAATAAAAAAATATATGAATAAATTTTTATCTATGAAAGAGCCTAGTAGAGAATTAATAATTAACTTAATTGATAAAATTGAAATATTTGAAGATAAAACTATAAATATCAAAGTTAGTTTTAGTTAGAGTCAAACATAATATTAGTAAAATATGATTGGTGAATGGTATAATAAGCCTAAAGGAGTTGATTGCCCTGTGAGATGTACTTTAATGAATAAGAATACAGAAGTATTGGTGGCAGAATATAATGAAGACTTAAAAGTATTCACTGAGATATATGAAGTTAAAAATATAAATTATGCACCATTCATTTTATTTAATAATTACATTGATAATAACAATATTTTAGCGGTACTTACAGATTGGTTTAAAGGAAGAGGCATTCCGTCATGGCGAGATGATTTAGATCTTTTGTTAGCAAAATTAAATATTACATCATCTGAAGAACTATTAGATAAAGCGTTTGGACTATCGCTATCAGATCAATATTGGATTAAGCAAACTGCTTCTAATATAGAATACAAAGATATTAATTTCTTTGAACATGACTTTGAAGATTCAGATTTTACGAATGCAACATTTGGTAATGGATTAGATAATAGTACAAAGATTAGTTTAATATCTCCTAATAACACTACAGATGGAAGATTAAAGAAAACATGGATAATTGAAAATGGGAAAAGATATTTATTAAAAGGTGGTTACAAGAATGAAGTAATGCAACCATTTAATGAAGTATTAGCTAGTATGATATGTGAAAAATTAGGATTTAATCATGTAACGTATACTTTAGATGTTGTTAATAATAAAGTTGTTTCAAAGTGTGTTTGCTTTATTAATACAAATACTGAGTTAATACCTGCACATCAAATACTACATAGTAAAGTAGAAAAAGAAAATGCTTATGAAGAATATATTCATATATTAGAAGAAAAAGGTATTCATAATGTTCGTGAAAAATTAGAAAATATGTTTTTGTTAGATTATTTAATATTAAATGAAGATAGACACTTAAATAACTTTGGAATAATAAGAGATGTTAACACTTTAAAATGGTTAGATGTAGCTCCAATATTTGATAATGGACAATCTCTAAACATATTAGATTATAATGAAGAAGAAGTTATTATAAATGGACAAGGGAGGTTTTTCTATACTGTTGATAATTTTGATTCAATTATTGCAAAGATTAAAGATATAAAAAGATTTGATTTATCTAAACTTGATAAAGTAGCTTTAGAGTTTGACGA
>CAPHZB010000044.1 GCA_948629335.1 uncultured Bacilli bacterium | reverse complement strand
CTTGGAGCCTTTATAAACAAAGTATCCCAGCCTTTCGACTGGGATTTCAGGGGGCAAACTTATATCAGTTCGTAACAATTTAATAATTGGTTAAAGTCTCATAAAATAAGGCTTTTTCATTTTCTTAAATTTATGAAAGTTTACTAAAATAACTTTATTTTTTGCATTTAGTATCTGAATTTGGTATCTGAAAAAATTATATTCTCATATTATTAAATTCATTACATTTTTCTTCTAAAAGTTTAAAATCACAGCATCTTTTAGCTATATTGGAATTTAATGTACCATCTATATATTTATCATATAGTTTTTTAGATCTCCTATATAATTTTTCATCATTACGATTTAACCAATAGATTTGTTCTTTTAATAATTTTGTATATTTTTCCTCTGACTTGGTTAAACACTCTTTATCTAAATCTAATTTAATAATATTATTTTCAGTGACTGGTAGCATATTATTAAAATTAATGGCACCTAATTTACCATTATCTATCTTTAAAAAGTCCAATTTAGACTTTAATTTTAAATGCTTTGGTTTAGGACTAGATAAAGGTGCAAAATATTTACAATTATTAACTTCAAATAATACACCTACAAATGGTCTTAATTCTTTTTCATTGTAATTATAAGGAACTTTATTATCAAATTTTCTTAAATAATTACAATACTCTGTATCTAATCTAACTAAAATTAAAGATTCTTTCATGCTATCACCTTCAATAAGTATTATATACTAAAAAGCACAATAAAACTAGAGTGTGCTCTCTAGTTTCTTTTTTTAGTTCACTGTTATGGCCGGAATCGCCACTTTTTTAAGTTCCTGTCAAAGCCGGAATCGCTTCTTTTTTAAGTTCCTCTTATAGTGGGAATCACTAGCTTTTTTATTGCCATAAGGCATTATTAGTATATGCATTCCTGCACAACATAATCACTTATGTGCTAATAATATACCATAGAATCACGATATTGTCCATAATTATGCAATATTTTATTACTTTTGTATTATTTGTGGAAATATTTTTTACTCTTGTTGTTAAATCTAATAATGAAACAACTTCCATTAATATCACTTCCTTACTGCTAAAAAACGCCAATACAAAAACTTATAAAATAAGCCTGTACTAGCGCTCCATTTATATATATCAATTATAACATATTTCCCAATATCTTCCTATTATTATGATATTTTTATGACACAATGACACATTATTTCTGTACACCATAGTCTCATTAATAGTTTCATTGTGTCATTTTTTAAATTTATTATCTGAATAAGAACCCATTATATTAAAATATACCTCTTCTATTCTACTAAGTTCTTCAAATTGTTCTTGTGGTGCATTTCTATTTAGCATTGAATTCTTAATGTTATCCATTCTTGCTTTATAATTACAACAGGATTGTTTATTGCTTTCTTCTCTTATTTTTTCTAATAAATTTATATTATCATTATCGACTGAAATAATTTCAAATGCCTTATTAATAGGCACGACATAATTCACTTTTGCTCCATACTTTAGGCATTTTAAAATAAAATCAGGTAACAAATCATAACAGCTGTTATGTGAATCAACATTTGATAATCTGGCATTATTGTTTTTTAATATTTCTTTTTCATATCTTTCCCTAGTTGCGAGTAAACTTGATAAATTTCCTGTAACGACTACATTAATAACTACATCATATTTAGATGCTAGTGTTTTAATTAATTCCAACAAACTGTAATCAACTGGAGCTTTTTCTCTTAAAACTGAATATCCATTACTTATCCCATATGAAAAGAGTTCATCTCCCCAAAGATGTGCATCAAAATTTGTAAATTTTGTATAATAAGTTGGATATTTAGCAAGTATTTCCTCAGAATATTTACTAAATTGACGATAATTATCAGAATTTATAACTATATAATTAGATAAATTCGTATTCTGTATAAATGTTGTTTTCCCACAACCAGGTTGGCCTATAACAAACATAATAGAAGGATTGTTTTCAGGAGTCTTATCTTTAAAAATATTTTTTTGAAGAATTCCTAGGATTTTTATATGCTCGTCTTTTGATAATTTATAATTTTCAATTAAGGTTTCTAAAATTCCATTATCCATTTTCTTCTCCTTTTTTACTATATACTTGTGAAGCCAATGGGTGCAAAAAATAAATTAATGTATCCTTGGTTTTAAATTCTATAGCATCCCAGTCAGATCTTTTAATATAAACAAATCTATTATCTTTATCAACTTTAGCACATAAAATATTTCTATCTTTTACTACAAAATCAGCTGCTGCTTCCCAATTTAAACGGCTTTCATCAAAATAACGAATCTTAATCCATTCTAATTTACCATATTTTGTATCTAGAGGATTATTTAAGGTATATATGTTCCCTCTTTCCGTTTTGAGTTTTAGCGTTGCTATATCTTTAATTTCATTTTCTAGTTGTAATTTATGTTCTTCACTTGTTGGAAATATATCAATAAAGTCTATATTTTCTATTCCTTCTATTTCTTTTAAATCATTTTCTATTCTACTTAGATTTTTTTGAATAATATCAACTATCATAACTCTATTCTCCTTTACTATTTTTTAATTATCTAACTTTGTTTTACAATCATCTATCAATGGACAATCAATACAATTTTTCTTATTACAAAATTCATTACCAATATTCCATAAATATTTATCTATAAGATTGGCATCTATCCCAAACCTATTTCCACTTTCTATATAAGCACTAGATAATTCTTCCATTTGATTACTATTTAGCTTCTGACTATCGATAATATTAGGCCTGTTCGTAAACTAAAAAGGGGGCTAGTCAAAAACAATTTAAAATTTGTAGCACTCGTTTTAGAAATAGAAGAAAAAATTTTAAATTGTTTATGACCTTACTTTGTGGAATTTATAATTTTGAAATTGCTAATCTTTAGTGTACGGACAGGACTAATATTTAATACAATATAGGACAGCTGTATTAGTAGGACGCGTAGTAATCATTCCAACATTCCCTCTATAGGTTTGATCTTCAATAACATCATATTTAAACACACTTGTTTTTGTGCTATCTGAACTAATGTTATCGTAATTTTTTGGTCCATACATATAATTAGGATTATATGGCAAAAACAAATGAGCACTGTTTCCACTTGTGCCATAACCTGATGGAAAACTTGTTGCCTCTTGATGAATACCCACATTTCCCCCAGTTCCTGTATTCCTACTTGCTGTTCCTGTTCCTCGTAAGAACTCACCTCTTAAATCTGGAACTGCAAAAGTTGTTGTTCCATCTCCACCATAATAATTATACTTACCAAATCCATCCTTAAAAGATTCCGCAAGTTTTGGATAATCGCTAATATTGTAAACACTTCCATCACAAGATAAATAACCATCTGGCGCATTACTTCCTGACATATAAGAAATTACAGTCCCAACAGGAGTCGTATCTTTCTTTGTTCCAATTTTCCCAGTTTCTTCATCAATTTCACAATCCTCTTTTTGGACGGTCACTCTTGTTTCAGATACAGTTTTACATGCACAATATTTATTACTACATATAGCGATGGCTGTATCCCCATTCGCATTGATTTGTAACTTTCCCGTTTTTGGCATAGAACCTTTAAATGCTAGAGCCTCTTCTTTATTTTTTACATTTACAAACTTTCTCCCTATAATTTCAAAATTAATTCTCTCAGAACTTTCTTCACTACCTCCAGGTAGTACATGATCAATATAAAAAACATTTCCTGCCTCTATAATTCCATAAGCAGAGTCTTCTAAAGCTCCTTTTTCTGCTCGATTGATAATCGATATAATAGATACGGTTGCAATTAAAGCAATAACTGCTAAAATCACAATTACGGCTAACAGTTCAATTAACGTAAATCCTTTTTTTCTATTTCTCATACAACACTCCTCTATTCTAAAATTAATTCTACCATTTTTATAATAGAATAGCAAGCAAGCTGATTCACACTTTTGCTAATTATAAAGCTATAATTTTCTTTATTTCAAAAGTATTTTAGAAAATGAATACAGGTTGATAAAGATTGTCCAATAAATCAGCTACAATTTAATCAAAATAACATAGTATAAATTTTAAATCCATGATACAATAGAAAACAAATCTTTAGAAAGATGTGATTTAAAATGTATAAACAGTTAAAACTTATTGAACAAGTTATTCCTCCTTTGGAAAAACCAATCGATTATGAAATAAAATTACTTATGAAAAAGAATAAAATGCTTTATGAAGAATTTGAAAAAATATGTGAAGGAAACTGTTTATATGATAAAGATAGTCCAGAATATATTTCTTTTAAAGAACAGATAACAAGAAAGATTACTGAAAACTTTTTAAAAATATACCACTTTTGTTCTACAGATAGAGATTGTATCCAAGAATACCCTATTCTTATCAAAAGTATTATCCAATTTATCAACCAATTTCTTTTAGAATTTCCTCTTTTAACAATAGAAAAGGAGTATGTCTTGCTTGCACATATTACTTTATTTTTTAAACTGAAATGTTCTCCTTCTACGCCACTTTCTTGTTGTTTATCACAAAAAAAGAAATATGGTAAAATTGTAGAAGAAGGAAAAATACTTGTAGAAAAACTAGAAACAAAGAGTGTAGAAGAATTATTACCAATGCTTTTGGACTTTTTATACCAAATAATTACCTTTTCTACCTTATATGTAAAACAATATACAAAGGAAGAAAAAGAAATCATTACAACCATTGGATATACATTTTTAGACTATTATAAAGAATCAGAAGAAGCAAAAACAAATCCTTATTTTTTACATTTAGATGATATTTTAAACTGCTTCTTTAAAACATACGTACCTACTAAGGAAAAAATTAAAGTGTTACAAAAGAATAGCAAAATGGAATACGAAAACAGACTCAGAAAACTAACATTACATATTTTAGAACAAAATAAAAAAGCATAAGCTTTTTTTCTTTTTCTAATTTTAATTTGTACAAGTCAACTCCTATAAATCTTCTTCCCCTTTGTTTTTAAATTGTAAAACAATGGGTACTCCTGTAAAATCAAAAGATTCGCGAATCTTATTTTCTAAATACCTTTCATAAGAAAAATGGACTAATCCTTTACTATTTACTTGGAGATTAAATACAGGCGGTTTTGTTGATACTTGATTTGCAAAATAAATTTTTAATCTCTTATCTTTATAAGTAGGTGGTAAATTCAATTGATAAGCATCTCTTATCACATCATTTAGTACACTCGTCTTAATTTCTTTTGTACTATTTTCATAAACACGTAATATCTCAGGCATAAGCGTATGAATTCTCTTTTTTGTAAGTGCTGATAAAAAGACAATTGGCGCATAACGAATAAAAGCAAACTCTGATTCAATTAAAGTTTTAAATTTTTTCATTTCCTCATCTTTATTAGAAATGGTATCCCATTTATTGACAACAATCACAATACCTTTTCCAGCTTCTAAAGCATACCCTGCTATATGTTTATCTTGTTCAATAATTCCCTCTTCTGCATTGATAACAAGTAAACATACATCAGACCTATCAATCGCACGCATCGAACGAAGTAGACTATATTTTTCAATACTTTCATAAACTTTTCCACGTTTACGCATTCCAGCCGTATCAATGACTACATAATCTTTTTCATGATAACGTAGTGGCATATCAATGGAATCTCTTGTCGTTCCTGCAACATTAGATACAATTACGCGATTTTCTCCAAGAAGAGCATTGACTAAACTACTTTTTCCCACATTGGGTCTTCCAATCACAGAAAATTTAATTACATCTTCTGCATATTCCTCCTCAAACCCTTCAAAATCAGAACAAACAAGTTCTAAGAGTTCATAAATTCCTTCATTTTGTTCTGCACTAATGGGAACATATTCCTGAAATCCTAGTTCATAAAAATCATACATGTGTTCTTTATATTCTTTTGTGTCACTTTTGTTAATAACGACAATTACTTTTTTTCCTGATTTTTCTAACATGCTTTTTACAAGTAAATCATCTTTCGTAATTCCTTCTTTTCCATCGACTAAGAAAAGAACTACATCCGCCTCATCAATGGCGAGTTCTACTTGTATTTTTATCTCTGCATTAAATGCATCCTTTCCACTATAAATACCCCCTGTATCAATTAAATAGAAAGAATAGTTTTTAAAACTAGCATTTCCATATAAACGATCCCTAGTCACTCCCGGCATTTCTTCAGTAATTGCCATTTTATGTCCCATAATTCGATTAAATACAGTCGATTTTCCCACATTGGGTCTTCCTACTAAGGCAACTGTTTTTTTCTTCATATTCTCACCTCAAAATAAAAAAGACTTTAAAAGTCAAAGTTTAGTTGTTTTATTATAGCACTTCCTATTTTCTTTCACAACCCTTTTGTCTTTTTTTCTTTTCAAAATACAATTTTATCCATTTTTTTCAAAATTTATAAAAAAAAGAATTGACAATTTCACTCTTTTCGGTTAATATATAAATCACCAATTCGGAAATCCTTTTTATCTGAATTGGTGCTAGTATCACACTAGCCAACCCCTTTTTATTCTTTTATGAAACTGTTCTCAGGGGGGACAGTTTCTATTTTTTTACCCTTTTATCCTCTATGAAACTTATCTCAGTATTGTTCCTGTTGGACAATATAAATATATCACAAAAAAAGAAATATTATGTCATAATATCTCTTTTTTATTTTAATTTGACACTCTATTTTACAGTTTCACTCATGCTCCTATAATAGTCATATCTATCCATTGCATCTTTTTTCTGATCTTTTAAAAGTTCTTCTGCATGTTCTTTATTGATTACTTTTAGCATTTTATATCTTGTTTGTTTATTTAAGAATTCTTCATACGTATCAAAGTCAACCTTTTTTGCATCCAATGAAAATTCTTTTTGCTTTGGATTATAGCGAAATACAGGAAAATAGCCACACGATACTGCCAATTTTTCCATTTGAATGGTATTTACCATACCTCCATCAATTCCATGGGAAATACATGGTGTATAAGCAATAATAATCGATGGTCCTTTATGATTTTCTGCCTCATGGAATGCTCGTACCACTTGTTGCATATTATACCCTATTGATACTTGGGCAACGTAAACGTTTGGATAAGCAAGAGCCATTTTTGCTAGATCTTTTTTATTTGTCTTTTTTCCGCTAGTTGCGAATGCAGCAATTGCCCCCTTAGGACTTGCTTTAGAAGATTGCCCTCCTGTATTCGAATACACTTGACTATCTAAAACTAGAATATTAACATCATCATTACTTGCTAATACATGATCAATCCCAGAGTAACCAATATCATATGCCCAACCGTCTCCTCCAATAGTCCAAATACTTCTTGCTACAATATAGTCTTTTATCTCTTTTAGTTCTTTAGGTGCCATTTCATAATCTAGGTTATCATAAACCTCTTTTGTCATTTGATAGTCATTCGGGTTTTCTAACCATTTCTGATAATATTCTTTGTTCACTCCTTCTAAATTTTCTTCCATGATATGTGCAATACGTTCTTTCATCACTTTATTTCCAATGAGTAGTCCATAACCATATTCTGCATTATCTTCAAAAAGAGAATTCGCCCAAGGTACAGTGTAGGGCATAGATGGGACAGAACCTCCATAGATAGATGAACATCCAGTTGCATTCGCAATAATTAGTTTATCTCCAAATAACTGTGTTAATAACTTAATGTAAGCCGTTTCTCCACAACCAGCACACGCCCCGGAAAAAGCAAATTTAGGTTGCACAAATTGTGTTCCTGAAATAATTGTTTTATCGATTTCTTTCTTTTCTGTAATATTTTCTGTTAAATAATCAAATACTTTTTGGATATTTTCTTTTTTTTCTACATCAAGTAAAGAAGAAACTAAAGCTTTCCCATCTTTTTTACCAGGACAATGTTCCATACATAAGCCACACCCTGTGCAATCCGCTATAGAAATTCCCATAATATAATGGTATTTCTTTAATTCTGTATGTGTAGGTAGTATACATCTTTCTTGGATATATTTTGGACTATTTTTGTATTCTTCCTCATCTAATAGGAAAGGTCTTATTACACCATGTGGACAAATAAAGGAACATTGGTTACATTCAATACAATTGCTGGCAATCCATTTAGGTACAATATCACTGATGCATCTTTTTTCTTTTTTGGCTGTTCCACAAGGGAATGTTCCATCTGGTTGTTCTAGGAATGCTGTCGTTTTTAATGTGTCTCCTTTTCTTTTTACCATTGCTTCAAATACGCTTACATTTTTTTCCTCTTCTGGAAATAGAATTTCATCATCAAACGTAATTTGCTTGATGTATTGTTCTGTTAAATCAATGGCTTCTTCATTTGCCTTTATAGCTTTCTGTCCTTTTTTAAAGAATTTTTCCTGCATGTATTCTTTTAGTTTTTCCTTTGCAAATGTAAAATCAAGTAATGTTGATAAAGAAAGGATGGCACTTTCCATAATCATACTGATTTTATTTTGAAGTCCTACTTTACGCGCTAATTCATAAGCATTTATTGTGTATACTTTGACATGTCTGCTAATTAAAATGTCTTTCAAATTTTCTGGAATACTTTTTTTGAATTCTTCTTCCCCTTTCATTGTATTAACAAGGTAGATTCCATTTTCTTGAATATTCGAAATCGTATCAAAGGAAGATAGATAGGAATCTTTTGTAACAACAACGAACTTAGGATTTTCCACATAGTAGGTTGAACGTATTACTTGATTTGAAAAGCGCAAATGCCCTACAGTCACTCCACCTGATTTTTTAGAGTCGTATTGAAAATAGCCCTGCACATATTTTTCTGTATTGTCTCCCACTAGTTTTATTAAGGATTTTCCAGCACTCACCATACCGTCTGAACCATATCCATAAATTAGATATTCTTCATGCAAATTAATTTTAAAAGGTTCTTCTTTTAAACTAAGATACGTCACATCATCATCAATACCTATCGTAAATCTTTGTTTTAAGCCATTTTTCAACATATCATATACAGCTTTAATACTTGATGGTGGTGTATTTTTAGAAGATAAGCCATATCTTCCCCCTACTACATGAATCTTTGTATCTTTTAAGGCAGCAACAACATCTAAATAAAGAGGTTCACCAATACTTCCTGGTTCTTTTGTTCTATCTAAAACAGCAATGTTGATCGTTGTCGCAGGGATGGCCTTTTTTAGTGCCTTAACATCAAATGGTCTATAGAGATGAACCTCAACAAGTCCAATCTCATCATCTAGGGCGTCAATGGTTTCCTTAATCGTTTCACAAACAGAACCCATTGCAACAATTAAATGTTTTGCAGTAGAACTTCCATAATAGTTAAATAGTTTATAATCTGTATTTGCTAAAGCATTAATCTCCTTCATATAAGCCTCAACGATAGATGGAATTTCATCATAAAACTGATTTCTTACTTCCAATGCTTGAAAATAAATATCATCATTTTGGGCCGTTCCTTTGATAACAGGCTTTAGAGGATTTAATGCTTTATTTCTAAAACGTTTTATTCCTTCATAATCGACTAAGTTTTTCATGTCTTCTATATCCAAAACATTGATTTTATCAATTTGGTGACTCGTTCTAAATCCATCAAAAAAATGCATAAAAGGTAAACTTGACTTTATGGCAGATAAATGCGCCACAGCAGCTAAATAAGTAGCATCTTGCACAGAAGAAGAAGCTAACATACAAAAACCTGTCATACGAGTAGCATAAATATCTTGATGATCTCCAAAAATGGATAAGGCATGACTCGCTAAGGAACGAGCGGCAACATGAATAACGCAAGGTAACATTTCACCTGCTATTTTATACATATTTGGTATCATCAAAAGTAAACCTTGACTCGCAGTAAAAGTAGTCGTAAAAAGTCCTGCTTGTAAAGAACCATGCACCATACCAGCGGCACCTGCTTCACTTTGCATTTCTATTACTTTTACTTTATCATTAAAAAGATTAATTCTATCTTTACTACTCCACTCATCAATATGTTCTGCCATTGGACTTGATGGTGTAATTGGATAGATTCCTGACACCTCTGTAAACATATATGCTGTATAGCTACAAGCCTCATTTCCATCAACTGTCATTACCCTTTTCATTCTTATCCTCTCCTTGCTATCCTTCTTTACTATAATTCATTATACTAGAAATTTTTAAAAATGAAAAGAAAAAACTGACAGTTGTCAGTTTAGGTTTTAATTGAATTATTATGGAGTTGTTGTTGTTTTTTCTACAACAGTAGTTAACTCTTTACCATTACATTTTTCTTGTCCCTTAGCATCTGCAAAACTCTTTGTTGATGAACAAATAAATGTATCTGTTCCTGTTGAAGAACTGTCATAACGGTAGAAAATATAGTAAGAACTAAATTTCATTTCTGATTGTACTACTGCACCTGTTTCATCAACTAAAACATATTGAGTGTTATAGTCACCACCAACTTCAACTGGTCCATCCCCTTTGATTTCTAGAGATATAGGCTTAGTTGAATCTCCTGTATATGCTCCAGCACCATCAGTCAATCTTAAAGCAATTTGTTTTGGATTTAAAATTGAGAATGTACCATATTGTAATCCATTATTTTCCATATTATCCAATAGCAATTCCTTTTCAATTGTATTAACATATGCTTGCATACTTTGTTCTGCAGCACCTTTTCTTGACTTATTAATCATACTTAGTATTGTTGGAGTCGCGATTAAAGCGATAACAGCTAAGATAACGATAACGGCCAATAATTCAATTAATGTGAAACCTTTTGTATTTCTTTTCATAAATCTTTCTCCTCCTATGTTTACAATATTAGTCTATCACAAAAATTTCACCCTAGTCAATAATTATTTAAAAAATTTGTCGAATTCTGTAACATACTTGTAAACATGTCATATTTCTCATTGTTAGAATATCCTCTTTTTTGTTCTTTATACCTTTTTTTACAAAGAAAATTCCTTTTTTATTGCGATTTTTTGTTAAAAATAAAATTATTAAAAAAATAAGTAACTTTGCAAAAAAAATTTTTATTTATTTTAGAAGGAGTTTACCTCTAAATACGCTATGTTGATTTTAGAGGTGATAGAATGGCA
>CAPHZB010000043.1 GCA_948629335.1 uncultured Bacilli bacterium | reverse complement strand
GTAATATAACGGTTAAATGCATATTTAAAATCGAAACTATAATTTCATCCTGCTACTTTACAATATTCAATTTTACAACTTGTCTATTCCATGTTATAATAGGTAGCGAATGAAAGGTGGTAGTATGTCAAAACAAACGCATAAAAGGAAAAAAAGTAATAAAGCAAGAAAAATAGTTAATATTATTAGTATTTGTGATGCCTTATTTCTTTTTGGTACTTTTTTCTTACTATTATTTAATATTTTAAAAATGGATGTAATTCCCAACAAATATATGCTATATATATGGATATTTACATTTGTTGTTTTCCTTTTTCTTATTTTACTTCTTATTCCAAAGATTCGAAAAGAAATCAAAATAGTAATATGTATTTTATCTCTTTTTATTGGAGGCGTTTCCACATTTGGATTATTAAAAATTTGGGATACAACTGATTTTTTTAAAAAGATTTCTGCATCTAATTATGAGGTAGAACGTTACTATTTATTAGCATTAAAAGATTCTAAATACGAAAAAGGAGAAGATGCAAAAGGAGAGACGGTTGGAGTTTATCCAAGTGAAGCTGATACTTATAAGAAGGCAATTACAAAACTAGAAGAACTTATTAGTCCAAAGAAAAAAGAATATGATGATTTATTAAAACTATTTGAAGATTTACTTAGTAAAAAGATAAATGTTATTTTGGTTAGTGATGCACATAAGGATGCCTTAGCAGAAAACAATGAGCAGTTTGATTCTCTTGTCAAGATTATAGAAACTATTGATGTTAAAACGGAAGTGCAGAACCTAATTAAGGATGCAGAAGTAACACAGGAAGCTTTTAATATTTATATT
This sequence comes from uncultured Bacilli bacterium, assembly GCA_948629335.1. Taxonomy (GTDB): domain Bacteria; phylum Bacillota_I; class Bacilli_A; order RF39; family UBA660; genus CATOJL01. The sequence continues at coordinate 10,556 of CAPHZB010000043.1, read as the reverse complement.
AGTGGAATTGATACATATGGTCCAATCGCAACAAGATCACGAAGTGATGTTAATATTATTATGACAGTTCATCCAGAAACACATCAAATTACATTGACGTCGATTCCTAGAGATTACTATGTACAACTTCATGGAACAACAGGACTTAAAGATAAGCTAACACATGCAGGTGTGCATGGAATTAATATGTCTATTCAAACGATTGAAGATTTACTTGCTATAGATATTAACTATTATGTACGTGTTAACTTTAATACGTTAATTGACTTAGTCGATGTAGTTGGAGGAATAACGATTGATTCTGATACTGCATTTACCCCATGGACAGACCCAAATTGTAAAATCAAAAAGGGTGAAAATAAATTAAATGGTAAATGTGCTCTAGCATTTTCAAGAGAACGTCATGCTTATGCAACAGGGGATCGACATAGAGGGGAAAATCAACAACAAGTTATTACAAAAATTATTGAAAAGATGACATCCAGTAAGACTCTTATTAGTAAATATAGTAGCATTTTAGCAACACTTGAAAATAGTTTCCAAACCAATATGGAAACAGAAGATATTTATTCATTAGTAAAAATGCAATTAGATAAAATGCCTAGTTGGGAAATCAATAATGTGAACTTAGATGGAACTGGAAGCATGTCATATACGTATAGCTATCCAAATCAGAAATTATCGGTTATGATTCCACAAGAGGAAACAATAACAAATGCAAAAAAGATTATTGATGGAATTCAAGCAGGAAAAACATTTGTTGAACTAGCTACTCCAGCTTCCTAGATTCTTTTATACTATTTTATCAAGAAAGAATATAGCAGACGAAGAAATATGCTTAAAATAGCATATTTTTCTTTGCATAAGAGATTATTTTTGCTATAATAGGTCCTTGTGGAGGGAACAGAATGGATACAGAATTAATAAGTGATATTTCAAATGACATTTTAAAAAGAATTGAAGAGGGGCGTAAACTCTATTACTTTCTTACGCTAGAAGCTAATTTTCTCAATAGGGTGTGCACTATTTTTTCACGCGTTAAAGAAGATTCTATATTAGTACAAGACGAAGAAATAAATACTTTACTAACACAATTGAATGTAGGGGAGATAAATATTGAAACCATTACTACAATTGAAGAGAGAATAGGACAATTAAAAAGGAAAAAGAAAATATTTTCATTTTCTACAAAGAAAGAAAGTCTTTCTTTCTCTAGCCAAAAAGAATTTGAAGAAAAAGAACATGAAGTACAAGAAGAATATAAAAAGATAGTCGAAATGCAGAAATCATTAGAAAGTATTTTGAAGAGTTTAGAAGATTGTCTTGAAAAAACAAAACACGTAAATGCAATTACAGAAGAAGACGTACAAAATATATTTCATGACTTGATGAATCTTATGGTACAGATTGGGGATATAGAAGGTCTAATGAAAATATACCACGACACTGCTAGGGGGATTCATGCAGAATATGAGAAGATACAAAAAATGCCTAAGGAAGAAGAACAAAAGACAACATCTTTACTACCATTAAAGATAAAGGAAAAACGAGTTTATCCTTCTTATAAAAAAGAGATGACACGAGATATAGCTTTTACTTTTCAAGAAGAAGCGCAAAATATTCGTAGCTTATTACAGTTGGGACAAAATGATTTAGCCCTTACTTTGATGGGAGATTTTAAAAATGAAATTCTTATTCGAATTCTTTATGAAATTGAAATTGAAAAATCACTTTTAAAGAAAGAAAAACATCTTCCTTTGGAGGAACAACAAATTTATGAAGAATTAAAACAAGAACTAGTCGAAGAAGAAAAAAATATACGAGAAATCGGAAAGGAGAAAACAAAGTGGCAAAAATTAAAATAATGGATTTAGAAACTTTTGAAGAATTAAAGAAAGAAATTAAAGCATTTGATATTTTTGTAAGCAAAGTAAATGAAAAAAATATTTTGACCGTATTTCAAATTCCCTATGTACATTTGGGAACTGTTTTTTCCTATTTTGATGAGACAGAAATAGGAGATAAAATATCAAATTATCAATTATATGCTTCTAGTATTTTAGAGTCATATAATGAATTTGCATCAGCATTAGAAAAAAAAGAAACAATTATTCGTTTTGATGAAGAGCGTGATAAAAAAATTCGTGATTTTCTATCTACAGTATATGAAGCTTCTAAAGAAGAACTTGCTTTATTGAAGAAGGATTTAATTGATGCAACAGAGATGAAAGGAATTTTGGATTGTGTGAATGATCTCATGGAAAAGGAGGAATATATTCCTATAAACTACATAGATAGATTATTTAAAATCCATGAAAAGCATTCGAAAACAGAGTATTTTGATACTGAGTTAAGAGATATTTTATTGTTATTAATTTCTCATAATCAACATATAGTAGAAGAAAAAAGGGAGGAAATAGCAAATAAAAAAGTAGCTTCTGTTGAAAATCAAGAGGAACAGAAAAGAAAACGTTATGAACAAAAAAGAAAACGTTATATAGAAACTTACAATCTTCCATTAGATGAGACGGTTTCATTAGAGGCTATTGAGGAAGTAATTAAAGAGTCTTACATGATAGGTATAGAATTTCTCCAAAAAAATCCAAGTTGTTTTACAAATAACAAGGATTTATATCTTTCTAATATTAAATTGCTAAGAAAAAGAAATATTGATTTAGAAGTTGTTTCTGATCGAGATTCAGATGCCTTTTTATCCCCAAATTTAAAAGAGAATATAACATTGATAACGAACTATAAAATAGATATCACAGAACTTTTATGTTACCAAGAACATGCTTTAACTGATTTATCTTATTTTACAGTGCTAGATCAAATGATTGAAAATGATATGTTTGATATTCGCTTGTTATTGGATAAACAAAATACAAAAGTAAGAGAGAGGACTGTTTTACGATTACTCGGGGTTCCTAAAATGGAAATAAAGGGAGATTTTCCTCTTTCAGAAGAAGAAATTGCCTATTTACTAGAAGTAGAAAAAGTTGAACCACAACAAGGAAGATCATTATTTAAAGAAAACATCCTTGATTCTTATAAAGTAGATGATAGAACATATGATATTTCAGGTATACTCATTTCAAGACCAAAAATACTTAGAAATAGTAAATCTATTCAAGATGTTTCTTTAGAAACTGTCTTATCTGGAAGTTATTTTAACGAAGAGGAAAAATGCCAAATAACAGAAACCATTTCTTCTTTGACTTATCAAAAAAGAAAATAAAGTGAGAAAATAGGAATAGTGGGGGGATTAGAATGAATAAAAAGGATGAGTATATAATAAAAAAAGAACGAAAGGCTTAAAATTTGCTAGTCTTGCTTTATCTACTATACTTTGTTCTAGTGGTATCTCACTATATAGAGAATACCATAAGTGTCTAGAAACTGTGGTAAAAGTATCTGAGGAAGAAATGGATTCTATTTATAATAATTCTGTACTATTGCTTAAAAATTCTCCAAATAAGAATGCGAAGGAAGATTATAATATTACGTTACAAACACTTACACAAGTTACAAACTTAAGAATAGACATGGATAAAATAGAAGATTTATCATTCCTAAAAAATTATCCAAATTTAGAATATTTAACTTTGTTTAATGCGCAAAATCTTACAAGAGAAGATATAAAATATATCAATCAGAATCCATTTCACACACTATGTTTAGGATTCAGCATTCCAAAATTATTATATGCTGAAAAACAAATTGAGTTAGGTACTATTCATAAAGAAATTATTATGGATAAGCCCCATTTGGATGAGATGGAAGGCGTTATGTTTTTAAATTGTTTTGATAGATTACCACCCTATTTCTACGAAGATGCCATTATTTCACAACAGCAGAAGATAGATGAGAAAATAGGTAAAATTATAGGTGATATGCATATGGAGAATTTAGATGATTGGGGTAAACTAGTAACGATTATGGATTATATTACCGCGCATATTCGTTATGATGAACAGGTAAAGGCAAAAATATATAGAGGTTATTATGGCATGGACTCTAAATCACTGTATTACAATGAACATCCGTTATCCAGTGTTTTAAATGAAAATGGGCAGATAGAAGTGGAAGGTATTTGTGTAAATTATGCAAGTTTAATGACTGTCTTGTGTAAAAAGGTTCATTTGCCAGTTTATAAAATTAGTGGATTTAGTAATTTAGGTTATGGCGGTCATGCATGGAACTTGATTGCCCTTGATTCAAAAAATGCCTATATTGATTTAACAAATGATGATAATGATGAAATATTTCACACCTATTTAACCAATTATCTATTATCAAAGGATATTTTAGAAAAAGAAAACTATAGGGAAAAGTTAGAAGAGTTAGTATTTAAGGATATCGATGATTTTGAAATAGAATTTACGCCTGATGAACGAATAGAATATTTTATGGCTAATCCTAAAAATGTTTCATATATAAATGCGCAAATAGAGGGAAAACAAACATATAATGGAAACCTAAATTACACAGGGCCTATTATAATTGGAATAGGAAATGGTCTGTTAGTAGTTGTATTGTCTAACTTTATTAAGAAAAGACAAAAAATCTATAAAAAATTCAAATGATAAAATTTATTTTCTGTATAATTAGTACATAAAACGACATAGTAGATTTTTCAAAAATTGTCGATATAGAATCATATATTCGACTTTTTTAGTTTTTAAAATTTTTAGAAAGTAGGGAAGTAGGAAGGTTACTTTTCTTTTATTTCTAAATAGTATTAAAACACATATAATTATGGTATAATGGAGTGGGTGATTGTATGAGAGTAGTCATAACAGCAGGAGGAACGGGCGGACATATTTATCCAGCCTTAGCCATCATCAATAAAATAAAAGAAAGACATCCAGACAGTGAGTTTCTATATATTGGAACGCATAATCGTATGGAAAAAGACATTATTCCAAAACATGGAATACCTTTTAAAAGTATTGAGATTTACGGATTTAATCGAAAAAATCCTTTTAAAAATATAAAAACAGTTCGTTATTTTTTAAAAAGTTTAAAGGACATAAAAAAATATATAAAAGAATTCAAGCCAGATATTGTTATTGGAGTAGGAGGGTATGTTACAGGGCCAGTTGTGTATATGGCTCACCGACTAGGATATAAAACATTTATCCATGAACAAAATTCATCTCCAGGGAAAGCCAATCGTTTTTTAAGTAAGTATGCAGATACAATTGGAGTATCATTTAAATCATCAATTAAATATTTTCCAGCATATAAAACCATTTTCACAGGGAATCCGTGTAGTGAGGAAGCACTCCGTGCGAAAGAAGTACCAAAACGCCAATTGGATTTAGATGACCGAAAAAAATGTGTTTTGTTTGTTATGGGTTCTTTAGGTTCTTCAAAAATAAATGACTTTTTAGTAAAAACAATGTCTTTATTTAAAAATAAAGAGTACCAAATTGTTTTTGTAACAGGAAAGAACTATGAAGAAGAATTAAAAAAACACACATTTCCATCCAATGTAAAGGCACTTCCTTATATTGAAAATATGCCAGGATTTATGAAAAATGTGGACGTTATGGTATCAAGAGCAGGGGCTTCTACATTAAGTGAAATCATTGCCTTAAAAATACCTTCTATTTTAATTCCATCTCCTTATGTACCTGAAAACCATCAATATAAAAATGCGATGGACTTAGTGAATAAAAATGCAGCCATCTTATTAGAAGAAAGTGAATTAAAAGGAGATGTTTTAGTAAGAAAGATTGATGAATTATTTAAAAATCCATCATCCTTAGAAAAAATGAAAGAATCATTAAGCAGTTTACAAATAAAAAATAGTGCAACCAAGATTGTAGAACAAATAGAACAGTTAGTTAGGGGATAAATATGGATTTGAAAGAATTAAAAAATCTAAAAATAGGGGAAGTTTTAGAAAATGTTTCACTAAAAAACTATACGACCTATCGCTTAGATACTATTAGTAGATTTATGGTATTTCCAAGGACAATCCAAGATTTAAAAAAGTTGTTGCTGTATTTAAAAGAAAATCAAATTCCACATAAAATATTAGGTGGTGGGAGTAATTTGATTTTTAAGAATCCAGTTTATGAAGGCGTTTTGATTCAGCTAAAAAATTTTAACCAATTAGAAATTACCGATAACCAAGTCAAAGTAGGTGCAGGCTATCCTTTGATGCGCTTATCTTTAAAAACGGCAGATTTAGGTTTAAGTGGTTTAGAATTCGCATCAGGAATTCCGGGAACATTAGGGGGAGCTATCTTTAACAATGCAGGAGCTTATCAAAGTGATATTGGGTATGTTTTATTAGAAGCAACTGTTTTAACGCCTTCTTTAGAAATTGTTACTATGAAAAATAAACAGATGCAGTTTCACTATCGGACTTCCTTTTTTAAGAAGAATCCTAGTTATGTTATTCTAGAGGGAAAGTTTTTGTTAAAAAAGGCAAACAGTGATTTATTACATGAGATTATTGAAGATCGTAAAAAAAGAAGAATAGAATCGCAACCCTTAGATTTACCAAGTGCTGGGAGTGTTTTTAGAAATCCAACATCGATTCCAGCTTGGCAAGTGGTGGAAAAATTGGGCTATAAAGGCTTTCAGGTTGGAGGAGCAGTTGTTAGTGAAAAACATGCAAATTTTATTGTGAATCAAAAAGGAGCAACAGGAAGTGATATTGTTGCATTAATCCAAAAAATTCAAAAAGATGCACTAGAAAAGTTAGATATTTTATTAGTATTAGAACAAGAAATCGTAGAATAAAAGAGGGATAATATGCAAAAACAAAACATAAGAAAAAAAGGAAAAAAGAAAGGGAATGTAAAAAAATCAGTTTCTTCGAAAAGACAACCAATAAGGCAAAAACCACCTATTCGAACATCCAGGGTTGTACAGAAGAAAATGGTGAAAGTAAAAAGACGGAAGCTTCGGTTTGGTCGTGTTTTCTTAGTTCTTATTTGTTTTGTTTTTTTGTATATGATTGGTGTTCAAATTCTAGCTATTCCTATTCGAACCATTTTTATAACAGGAAATACAGTTTTAACAGATCAGCAAATTATTGAACTCGCGCATTTAGAAGAATATCCTTCTTATTTTGGTACATTAAAAAGTAAGGTGACACAAACTCTTGAAGGGGATGTTTATATAAAAAAAGCTAAAGTGAAGAAAAAAGGTTGTGGGGAAATCTATATTGAAATAGAAGAAAATACACCTCTTTTCTATGATGCATCTAGAGAGAAAACTATTTTAAAAGATGGAACAGAAGTAGAGGAAAAATTTAATATTCCTATTCTTTTAAATTATGTTCCAGATACGTTGTATGCTCTTTTAAAGGAAAAAATCAGTATGTTAGATAAAGATGTATATGTACGTATTTCTGAGTTAAAGTATGATCCAAATGAAGTGGATGACAAACGATTTAGTCTTATGATGAATGATGGAAATATCGTATATGTAACATTAAAGACATTTGAGAAATTGAATAATTATGTAAGTATCTTAAAAGAAATCTTAACAAAATATGAAGATAAAAAAGGGACTTTATATTTAGATGAAGGAGAATACTTTAAAGTGCAAGAGGGGTAAGAAAGAATATGTGTTTGACTCATATATTTCATTGATAAAAAATAGGTTATGGAAGTAGATAACATTAAAAACGTCAGAAATAGAAAATTCTAACGTTTTTTTATCTGAGTAGCATTCAAAAGATAAAGTGTATCTTAGAAAATGTTCTTATGGAAATTCAAGTTCAAAAAAGTGGTATGAGATCATCCTGCTTTATAATAAACCTTGAATCTATATCAATTTCTGTAATTCTTTAATAGATAAAGAGGTTGCTTTACTTACTTGTTCTATGGGAGTTCCCATCTGTAAAAGATTTTTTGCTGTTTTTTTAATTCCTTCTTTCATTCCTTCTTTCATTCCTTCTTTCATTCCTTTTTTCATTCCTTTTTCTTCCGCAAGTATTCTCTCAGATGCAATTATCTTTTGTGCATGTTCTTCTGGACTAATCCAGTTATCAATACTAAACCCTTTAAATGCTTCACTCCATTTAATCAATTCATCCATATAATCCCTCACAATCTTATCATCACTTATTTTTTCTAATTCTTTTGGTTTTAAAAATAACATCATAATGTATTTATATTTTTGTATCTCGTATGCACTATTAGTATACCATAATTTTTTTAAATATGTCATATTAAACTCATATATTTTAAAATTTGAAAGTAATCGGTACTTCGAATCATTTAAATCACATAATCCATAACAAAATTCAGGCTTATTTATACGCATCCCAAAAGTAAAATTGATTTGAATGACTTGCTTATTGTTTAAATAAGATTCTCCTACCTTTGTTGTATGATTATAGATTGTAAATAAATAAGTCGTATTTCTCATTTTCGTATAGTCATTATTCTTGCTATTTACTTCGATATTTACTAATCCTATATTTGCAGTTAAAAATGCATCTACTCTTTTTGATTTAACATGTGCATTATCAGTAATTAATTCTGTATTTTCTACCACAACATGATCTATTTTTTCCTTTAGGACTGCCTCTAATAGAGCCGTCAATAAATGGCGATTCTTTTCATTTAAAAATATATCTTTAAAAGCTTTATCATCCATTCCTGTATAAATCTTATGTTTCTTCCTTGCCATAATAGATCAGCTCCTAACTACACTATAACAAAGAAGAAAATCCATGTAAAATGAAGGATTCTAAGTTTTTGAAAGTTATTTTTAACTGTTTCTTTTCTTTTGAATACATATTTAATAGATTCATTTATTTAAATCTACAAATAAAGGAAATTTGATAAATTTAAATTTTAAGAGACAATACGAAATGCAAAAAACGATTTTAACGTATTGAATAAAAATGCGTATATACGCAAAAATCTTCAACTATATATTGATTTATTCTTATAAATTAAGTATAATGAAATTAAATAAAAATACGTATATATGTATGTAAAAATATGTAATGGAGGAGAAACTATGAAAACAATAAAAAGAGATATTTACTTGAATAAATTAATTAATAGGCGTGAGAATGGACTTATAAAGGTAGTAACTGGAATTAGACGTTGTGGTAAATCTTACTTATTGGACCCTTTATTTATAGATTATTTAAAATCTACGGGCGTAAAAGAAGATCATATTATTAAATTGGAATTGGATAGGGAAAAAAACAAGAAATATCTTGATTCAGAATTATTAGATGAATACATTCATTCCCATATTAAAGATAAGGATATGTATTATGTAATTCTTGATGAAATACAACTTGTATCTGGATTTGAATATGTTTTGAATGGATTATTATATGAGAAAAATATTGATGTATATGTTACAGGAAGCAATTCAAAATTTCTATCCTCTGATATAATAACTGAATTTAGAGGAAGAGGGGATCAAGTGAAAGTGTACCCTTTATCTTTTTCTGAATTTATAACAGAATATCCAAAAGATAAATATGAAGCTTGGATGGATTACATTACTTATGGTGGATTACCTCTTATATTGTCAAAAAAAACGGATGAAGAAAAATCAGAATATTTAAAGGAACTTTTTGAGCAAACATATGTCAAAGATATATTAGAAAGACACAATATTGGTAGAATAGATGTTCTAGACGCCATCATAAATATGTTAGCCTCGGCAGTCGGATCTCTTACAAATCCTCAAAAGTTATTCGACACTTTTAAAAGTAATGGGGAAAAAGAAGTATCCTTAAATACAATTAATGCATATATCAAAAATATTGAAGACGCCTTTATTGTACATAAGTCAATTCGTTATGATATAAAGGGCAAAAAATATATTTCTACCCCATCTAAATATTATTTCACAGATATTGGACTTAGGAATGCTAGATTAAATTTTAGGCAACAAGAAGAAAATCATATTATGGAAAATATTATTTATAATGAATTGTTAGTGAGGGGGTATAATGTTGATGTTGGAGTTGTAGAACAAAATTGCAAGAACAAGGAAGGCAGTAGTGTTCGAAAAAAATTAGAAGTTGATTTTGTTTGTAATTTAGGAAATAAGAGATACTATATACAATCAGCCCTTAATTTAGATACTAGGGAGAAAACAATTCAAGAAGAACGTTCTCTAATGAATATAGAGGATAATTTCAAAAAAATTATAGTAGTAAAGGAAAATATCAAGCCATGGATAACAGAAGAGGGAATTGTTGTCATAGGCATTATAGAATTTTTACTTAATCAAAATAGTTTAGATTTATAGATGAATAGCAATTTTATTGGTTTTAATGAATTGTTGTTTCTATAAATAGCAACTTTTTTTATAATAAAGAAATATACTTGAATAGGGGGAAATAGGTGAAAACAAAGCTAGAAGAAAAAGCAATTTCCTCCAAAAGTATTTACCTATATACAAACTATTTTTGTCCTTTTGTTGCATAAAAAATGTAAATATAAAAAATTATAAGTGTAAATAAGAGTAAATTAACAAAATTTAACAGTAATTATTTTGTGAATAATTAGTAAAAATGTCACTAATTATTATGTTAAATAATTAGTGAAAAT
>CAPHZB010000042.1 GCA_948629335.1 uncultured Bacilli bacterium | reverse complement strand
TGTATTATAAAAGATAAGACTTTGTTATCTCATCCTTTAGGGTGTGAACAGTTACATTCTTTACACTTCATCCTCGTTTATAAAAAAATGACAATATTATGTTCTAGAATCTTAACACTTATTTTTAGAATCGAAAATCACTTTTTCTTAATGGTTTAGGCTGATAACCTAAGTACCTTCTTTTTTCATGTTTTATTTGAGAATCATCACCGAAAAGAAAATTAATATAAGTATCCATAGTATAATCTGTGGTGTAGATTGCTTCTTTCAAATCTTCATAGTACAAACCATTTCGATAGTATAAAGTAAACCCATCTAGATAATGCTTAAATATGGATTCGTCTAATTTTATCCAACCATTTCTCAAAATAATTCGAGCAACTTCTTCACGTTCTTTATCTTTTAACATATAAATTCCAGGACAGCACCCACTATAACAATAATTGCCTAAACGTTCAATATGATTTCGATACCAACTAAAGAATTGAGAATAGGTACAATCAATTAAATATGTTTCACTATCAATAGTAGCAATAACAAAATAATGATAAGCCGTATCTATATCATATAAAAGGTCATCAGCACTATAAGCTGCATATATTTTCATTATTCTAGCATGAATATTGAATTTTTCTGCTAATTCCATAACAAACAAAGATGCATCCCGACATCTGTTTGATAAATTAAAATTTAGAAGTCTGTTATAATCATGATTTGCTCCAGTTAACATAATTCTTGTTTGATATACTATTTCACTTAAAATTTCTACAACAGAATTATAATTATCTAAATCATAACTTGTTTCATGACCATCATAAGTGAAAAGAGGCATCTCATCTATGATACTATTATCACTAAATTTTACTTCTATCCACTTTGTTTCCTCTGCTAAATTTCTTAGCAATTGAACCTTTTTTTCACTGCAACAAAAATATGGAGTTACCTCTTTTATATATCTATAAAACTCATTTATTTTATTACGAGCAATTGGATTGTGAGAATCTAAATCATCAAATAAAGTAATCATTTCAATAACATTTTTACCCTCTTCTCCAAAAGGACTATAGTCTTTTTTTAATTCCATTCTAGTTGGTCTATTGTTAATACGCGAATATATTAACTCTTCGGTATCTAATTTTCTCATAAATTGCCTCCTCTTTAAAATTGTACCTATTGTAACACATAAATGAAAAAAAGCAAGATTTTTATAAGTCACTTGCTTATGCTATTAGTATATTTATCTCTATTTTCATCTTATAACTTATTATGCAATTTTAACATTTCAATTAACATTTTATCTCTATATTCTGCCAAACTAGCATCATCATTTCCAATCGATGCAGAACGATTTTTCATTTCTTCTTCTACACCTTCTCGTGCAACTTCACCAAATTCTGGTGGGAATTCTTTAAAATCAGCCATATCATTTAACCACATATTAATAGATGGTGTTAGATGTTGAAGTAAACCATCAATTCCATTTTTTCCCCCTCCAAGTTGAAAAACTAAAGATGGTCCCATAATTCCCCAACGAAGCCCTGGTCCATAAGTGACTGCCTTATCAGCATCTTCTATACTACATACTCCACGCATAACTAAATCACATACTTCACGATAAAGTGCCATCTGAATACGATTACAAATAAATCCTAATGCCTCTTTTTGTAAAACAACTGGCTCTTTTCCAATTGATATATAAAATGCTTTAGCAACTTCCACTACTTCTTCACTTGTCTTTTCCCCTTTTGTGATTTCTACAAGTGGAATTAGATGTGGTGGATTATATGGATGTGCTCCAATAAATCTTTCTGGATATTTTGCATCTTTTGCGATTTCTGTAATTAATAATCCTGATGTTGAACTTACAATAATAGTTCTATCACTTGTATATTGTTCCATTTGTTTTACAATCTCTCTTTTCACTTCATAACTCTCAGGACCTGATTCAACGATGAACTCTACTTCTCTCACTGCCTCTTCCATAGAAGTTGTATATAGAATTCTTCTTTCAATCTCTTCAATCTCTTCCTCTTTCACAACATTATTTTTGTATAATGAAATCAAACTTTCATGAATCCTATTCCTTGCAAGTTCTAAACTTTCCTCTGTAATATCATAAACAGAAACAGGAAACTTCTTTAAAGCAAAATATAATGCCCAACTATAACCTATAACTCCTGCTCCTACACAAGCAATTTTTTTAATTTCTTCTACTTTCATATATTCCTCCTATTTTTATTACACTTTTATTCTAACACATTTTTCTTATTTTAAGAAAATTTTTTGAAAAAAAAAGCAAAATACTCAGTACTTTACTTATTTTAAAACCGCCTTTATTCTTCGTACACCAGCACTGCTTGCTTCTTCTTTGGTAATTTTAAATTCACCTAAAACACCTGTATGTTCTACATGAGGACCACCACATAATTCTTTAGAAACATCTCCTATTTTATATACAGTAACAATATCTGGATATTTTTCAATGAACATACATTCTGCCCCACTTTGGATAGCTTCCTGTTTTTCCATTTCCTGTCTTATAACGGGTAAATCTTCCCTAATCCACTCATTTACTAATTGTTCTACTTTCTCTTTTTCTATATCTGTTAATTTGTGATCACAAGAAAAGTCAAAACGCATTCTTTCTTCTGTAATATTGGATCCTTTTTGATGTACATCTTTAGAAACGACTTGTTTTAGAGCTGCATTTAAAAGATGGGTTGCTGTATGATATTTTGTCTCTACTTCACTATTTCCAGCAAGTCCTCCCTTAAATTTGCCACTTGATGCTGTTCTTGATTTCTCTTGGTGTTCCTTAAATTTTTCATAAAATCCTTCTGTATCTACCTTTAATCCCAATTCAAGAGCAAGTTCAATCGTTAATTCTAAAGGAAAGCCAAACGTATCAAATAAATGGAAAGCAGCTTCTCCTTTGATATCTCCATCTTTACTTACACGCATAAATTCTTTCAATCCTTTTTCTAACGTTTTATTAAACTTTATCTTTTCATTTTGTAATACATCAAAAACAATCTGTCTATTTTCTTCTAATTCGTTATAATACTTTTTGTATTTTTCAATAACTTTATTTGCAATTTGCAAATCCCAATCACTATCTATTTGTATTCCTAATACTCTAGCATGACGAATTGCTCTACGAATAAGTCTTCTTAAAATATAACCTTGATCTGTATTTGAAGGTTTTATTCCTGCAGGATCAGCGGCAATAAATACAGCTGTTCTTATATGGTCAGCAATAATACGCATACTCTTTTCATTTCCTTCATAAGGAAGAGAAGAAATTTCCTCGATTAAGACAATAATATCTTTCCAAAGACTTGATAAATAGTTGTCATTTACGCCTTCTAAAATAGCGGTTGTTCTTTCAACACCCATTCCTGTATCCACGTTTTTTTTGGGAAGACTCGTGATTTTTCCTTCTTTATCTTTATAAAATTCCATGAAAACATTGTTCCAAATTTCCACCCATCGTTCATCTTCTGGATCAAAGAAGTCTGGAATTTCGTCTTCACTTCTAAAGTAAAAAATTTCGGTATCAGAACCACATGGTCCTGTATCACTTGCAATCCAAAAGTTATCTTCTACCGTCTTTGCAATTTTTTTCTCACTAATTCCTAAACTCCTCCACTTATCAAAACTCGTTTGATCAAATGGAATATCTTCGTTTCCTGCAAATATCGTTACCCCTAAACGTTCAACGGGAATGTGCAAAATAGTCGTTAAAAATTCAAAACTCCACGCGATACTCTCTTCTTTAAAATAATCTCCTAAGCTCCAGTTTCCTAACATTTCAAAGAAAGTATGATGCGTTTTATCCCCTACTTCTTCTAAATCATTAGTACGAATACATTTCTGATAATCACAAAGCCTTGTACCATAAGGGTGTTTTTCTTTCGTTAAATAAGGAATTAATGGTTGCATTCCTGCTGTATTAAATAATACAGATGGATCATTTTCTGGTACAACAGGACTCGATGGAATCTGTTTATGTCCTTTACTTACAAAAAAATCAATGTATAAATCTTTTAAATTCATCTAAATCCTCCTCAATATATTTTCTAGTTTTCTTTCTAGTTCTTCCTTGTTTCCGTTGTTTTCTAAATAATAGTCAGCAAAAGCAATTGGTCCACCCTTTTTCATATTCTCAATTTCTTGAATATCTCTTTGTTCTGCTTGTTCCTTTGTCAGTGGACGAATTTCTCTTTGCGCTAACCTGGCATATCTTGTTTGTTTATCAGAAACTACTGCAATCATTTCTAGACTTTCCCCAAATTTATTTTTTAAAATAATATACTCATCCCATGAATATAATCCATCTAAAACAACATTTCCCCTTTTGTAAGCCTCTTCAATGGTTGGAAGTAATACTTCTGCCATCGCACCCATTCCATATTGTTTCCTTAGGTCCTCCCGAACCATTCTTTCATTCTCGGGATTAATTTCTAAATTTCTTTTTTTC
Source organism: uncultured Bacilli bacterium (assembly GCA_948629335.1). Lineage (GTDB taxonomy): Bacteria > Bacillota_I > Bacilli_A > RF39 > UBA660 > CATOJL01. The sequence continues at coordinate 7,523 of CAPHZB010000042.1, read as the reverse complement.
ACTTCATTGATTACGACTCCACCAAAATAAATTTTTGTATAACCAATACACTCTAAATAGTCACAGACAACACTTTTTCCACTTCCACACATTCCTACAATAGCATACATCTTATTCATCAAACACACCTCTTCATTTTTCTATTTCTATCCATTCTTTTTCTACTTTTTCCTGTTTATAGCCAATAATTTCATATTTATCATTAAAGAACATAAAAATGGCTTTGATGGCTCCAATAATTGGTGTAGAAATGACCATACCTAATATACCAAAAAAATAACCAAATACAAGTAATCCTAAAATGATGGTTACAGGATGTAATTTTGTTGACTTACTCATAATGAAAGCTTGTAAGAAGTTTCCTTCAATTGCCTGAATCACCACGATACAAATAAGTACTAAAATACCTGTAGTTGTTCCTTGCGAGAAAGCAACAATGACCGCAGGTATCCCTCCTATATAAGGTCCTGCATAAGGAATGACATTTGTAATTCCACAAAATAATCCAAATAACAAAGGGGCTTTTAGTCCACAGAGTAAAAAGGCAATTGAAGATACCACAAAGATGATTCCTGCATCAATAATTGCTCCCCTGACAAAAGAACGACAAGTTGTATTAATCTCATTAGCTAAATCACGTGCATCATTACGCATATTTTTTGGTAGTAAAGTAATTAAAATTTCAGTTACATTTTTAAAACTTATGGATAAATAAAATCCAATAATGATTCCAATTAAAAGTGTCCCCATTCCTGATACAAAGTTTTTCACAACACTAACAACCATCGTTGGTAGTGAGGATGTTAAATCGGAACCAAAACCTTCGATATTCTTAAAAATATTATTTTTTACTGTTTCTGCATCAAAAGTAGACGTATCAAAATGCATCAAAATGTTTTCTATCCAATCTTTCACATTATCGAAAACAGTAGGTATTAATTTAACGAAATCATTAATTTGGTCATATAAAACTGGGAAAATAGAACCTAGAAGCAGTGCAATTAAAGCAATAAAAACAACATAAGTAAGCATTGCTCCAAATACCCTTTTTAAACCCCTTTTTTCCAGTCCACTTACAATTGGATCAAATAACCACGCTAAGAAAAAACCAATAAAAAGTGGAGAAATGGTTTTTAAGAGAACAAAAATGGTTTCCTTTAAATGCCATTCCTTAAATATAATGGTTATAGCATAAATTCCAACAATAATGCATAAGACATATGCAATCTTTAAAATACCTTTAAATAAATGGATAGATTCATTTAAGTCTGTATAGTTAATATTTTTTTCTATTTCTTTTTTTCGAAACATAAGCGCCTCCTTATTTATTATATCAAATTTTTATTGTATATTGATATATTTCCTCTACGGTTTCATTAAAATTTTCAAAATCAACAGAAAACCAAGTAACTTGCATTTGGTTATTAAACCATGTATACTGCCTTTTTGCATAATGCCTACTGTTTTTCTTTATTCTCTCTATACTTTCTTCTAATGTAGAATTTCCATCAAAATAGGGAAATAATTCTTTATAACCAATAGGAGTTAAGACTGCTTTCGTACGAATATTACTATCATAAATCATCTTTGCTTCTTCTAGTAAGCCCTCTTCTAACATAACATCTACTCGCTTATTAATCCGATTATATAAAATTTCCCGGTCCGTTGTTAAGCCTATCAAACAAAAATCATAAATTGGTTTTGCCTTTTCTTTTTCATTTAATTTTTTTCCTGTTGTATCGTAATACGACAAATACCTTTCTACTCTCTTTCGATTATTTCTATGAATTTTCGTGTTGGGGTCTAAACTTAACAATCTATTATATAAAACTTCATCTGATTCTGTATAGTGGATAACCTCCTCTTGATTCTCAAATATATAATTATATAAAACTGCTTTTAAATAAAAGCCTGTTCCTCCTACCAAAATAGGCATTTTCCCTCGTTTTAGAATATCGTCAATACAGCTTCTTGCATCACGCTGAAAATCATAAACTGTATAATCCTCTTCAAGCTTTTTAAAGGATAATAAGTGATGTCTTATTCCTTCCATTTCTTCCTCTGTTACTTTAGCTGTTGCAATATTCATTTTCTCATATACCTGAGTGGAATCACAATTGATAACTTCTCCATCTAATCTTTTAGAAAGTTCTATACTTAATTTTGTTTTCCCAACCCCTGTCGGTCCTACTATACATATTATTTTGTTCATAAATCACCTTTTTATATTCGTATTATATTTTTGAAGATAATCTTCTATACTCGCAATTGCTTTGGTTAAAAACTCCTTATTCGTCTTTTGTACTTCCATTTGTGTTTGCCAATCTATTTCTTCTATTTCGCTCGTTAACCTTATATTTATACCAATACTATTGCATATTTCTGTAACACTTTTTTCATCCATTTCATTGATATGGTTATTTAGATAAACAATATCATCCATATTTGCATATGTTCTAGCATAAAAAGCTAGGAGTGTTCCAAAAATATATCGATAATTTTGTGCTATAAAGGGTTCACTCAATTTAGAGCCTTGACCTCTGTTTTCTTTATCCTCTGTATCCTTTTTATCAATTCGTTTTAAATTTTTATATAAATTATAGCATTCTAGTTCAAACTGTTTTTCACTAATGTTGATAAAATACTTGGAAAGTAATTGATGTGTATTCGTGTCAATAAAACCAAATTTCTCATAAGCAAGTAACACGATTTCATATCTACATAAAGTAGATGCATGTCCTCCCGTTATTTTTAGTCTATGATTATAATCAATTTCTTCACTTGAAATTCCCTTATTTAATAAACACTCGGTTGCATAAAGTTCAAAATAAATGGCTAAAAATTCAGTAAATAATTCATAAGATTTTCCCCATTTTTCTTTTCCACTTATATAATGAATAAATTCATGTACGAAGACAACTACATCATTATAATTAAACTTTCGGTTAATATTCACCACATTATGCACTTGGTGATTTCCTTCTGTATGGCTAAAATGGGAATCCTCATACTCCTGTTCAAAACTAAAATCAAGTGTTCCTGATGCAACTAATGAATCAAAATCTTCTAAATAATTTGGATCAATACTTTCTATAATTTCACGAGCAAGAAGAAGAACTTCTTCACATGTTAAACGATTTTCTATCGTTTTATTTTCTAAAGGCTTATTCTTAAGAAACTCTAGACATATATCATTCATTTTCGCAATTTCTTCTATATTTCGAAGTAAAAACTCATTTTCTACTTCTAGATACTTAAATATTTCATTTAAGTATGCATTTAAGCGTGCATACATTTTTTCATTCATTATATATTGCCCCCTGTTCTTATTTTATTATGCATATAGGTTATCCTCCTTATTTTCTAGGAAGTTGATAGAGATTTTCTAAGGAAGATCCTTTTATATACTTTTTATAGTAATACTCTTTATCTCTATTTTCTAAATTCTCATATTCTTCTAAAAATAAATCTTTATCTTGTAAAAATTGTTTTCGTACCTCTTTCGAAAAGGAAAGTCCTAAAACATAAGGAATATCTTCTAAAAAATAGTAACTAGGCTTATTTAATTTTTCTAGTACCTCATTGATTGTTTCTAGTTGCATTTTTATTCCATTTTTAGGATTGGCATACTCCTTACATGCTCTATATATGCTTTTGTTTGTTATTTTCTGATAAGTAAGGAAAGTATCTAAAATAGAATACTCACGAATATAAGTAGATGTACGATTTAAAAGTGAAAGTAAAAGCCCTTGGTAATAGATACTTGCTTCCCTCTTCCAATTTGTGTTTAAAAGATAAAGATAAAAATCAGTTTCAAACATATGGGCATATCCTTCAGTAAACAAAAGATATCCTAAGGAGTACTCTTCTTTTATACTTATATTTTTATAGTGTGAAAATTCGTGAACAAGTGTAAATGCATCAGCAATTGTCTCTTCTAAAACAATATTAATCAAATAATTTGAATTGAAGATTCCAGCTAAATTTTCAAATAAGTAATAATTTGTTTCATTATAGTCTAGTTTTTCTAAATCATCTTGCCTTGTAAAATGAATGATTCCACTCCTACATGCTTGTTCTAATTTCTTTACAAAGGAGGAATCAATTGTTTTAAAATAAGTAAATACAAGTGAAAGTGTCTCTTCTATTGTTATTTTTTTGCTAGGCAGTAAAACGCTTTCAATATTTTTAAAATACTGTGTTCCTTCTAAATAAGATTTTGTCCCTATTTCATAGATTACATCCATCTTCTCTATATACTTTCCTAGTTCAAAACCAGATATTCCATAAAGAGATTTTACATAAGATTTGAGAAATTCATTTATTTCACCAAAACCCTGCATACCACTACCTCACAAACATAGAATCCCCAAAGGAAAAGAAACGATATTCTTCTTTCACTGCTTCTTTATAGGCCTTTAAAATAATTTCACGCGTAGCAAAAGCACTCACAAGCATAACAAGTGTTGATTTTGGAAGATGAAAATTCGTAATAAGCGCGTCAATCCCCTTAAACTTATAACCAGGATAAATAAATATATCTGTCCACCCACTACATGCTTTAAATGTTCCATAAGTATTCATAACCGTTTCTAATGTTCTTGTCGAAGTTGTTCCAACAGAAATAATTCTTCTTCCCTTTTTTTTAGCTTGATTTAGTTTTAAAGCTACATCTTCACTCATAGAGTAAAACTCACTATGCATTTTGTGGTTTTCGAGTTGTTCAACTTGTACAGGCCGAAATGTTCCAAGACCAACATGAAGGGTGATTTCTACGATTTCAATTCCTTTTTCCTTTATCCTTTTTAATAATTCATCTGTAAAATGAAGCCCCGCTGTAGGTGCAGCAGCACTCCCTACTTCTTTTGCATAAACCGTTTGATAACGATTTTTATCTTTTAACTTTTCATGGATATAAGGAGGAAGTGGCATTTCACCAAGTGCATCTAATACTTCTAAGAATATTCCTTCATATAAAAACGTAAATATACCCATTCCCTCTTCCTTTTTTTCTATGCATTTTGCTTTTAAACGCCCATCCCCAAAGGTTAAAATGGTTCCAACTTGTATACGCTTTGCTGGTTTTGAAAGACACTCCCATGTATCCTTTTCTATTTCTTTTAACATTAGAAGTTCAATATGTGCCTTCGTTTCCTCTTTTGCGCCTAAAAGTCTTGCTGGTAAAACCTTTGTATTGTTTACAACTAAAATATCCCCTGCTTGTAAATAATCAAGAATATCGTCAAAATGCTTGTGTTCTATTTCTCCTGTTTTTCTATCTAAAACAAGTAATCTAGAAGCGTCTCTTTTTTCTAAAGGTGTTTGTGCAATTAATTTTTCTGGTAACTCATAGTCAAAATCATCAGTTTTCATACATATACCTCCCTCAAAATCTTATTTTATATTCCTACATTCATTTATTTTTCTTTATAAGGAATTTTTAAATGATGGTATGCCTCTTCTGTCACAACTCTTCCTCTTGGCGTTCTTTTTAAAAGACCGATTTGCAGTAAATAAGGCTCATACACATCTTCAATCGTCGTTTGTTCTTCGCCTATTGAGGAAGCAATTGCTTCAATGCCAACAGGTCCACCATTAAATCGTTCAATAATTGCTCTAAGTAAATGATAATCCGTATCATCTAGCCCGAGCGCATCTACTTTTAAACGGTCTAAAGCAATTTTTGTTATTTTTAAATCAATATTTCCATCCCCCAAAACAAGAGCATAATCACGAACTCTTTTAAATAAACGGTTCGCAATTCTTGGTGTCCCACGACTTCTACCTGCTAATTCAATGGCGGCTTCTTCTGTAATGGGGCAGGCTAAAACCCTAGAAGTTCTAAGAACGATTTTAGTCAGTTCCTCTTTTGTATAATATTTTAATTTGGAAGTAATTCCAAATCGATCTCGTAAAGGACTAGATAAGTCTCCCGCTCTTGTTGTTGCTCCCACTAACGTAAAATGGGGTAAATCAATTTCAATATGTCTACTTGTTGCATCATTTCCTACTGTTATATCCAATTTAAAATCTTCCATTGCAGGATATAAGATTTCTTCTATATATCTTGGAATACGATGTATTTCATCAATAAATAAAATGTCGCCCTCTTCTAGAGAAGAAAGAATAGCAGCTAAATCGCCCGACTTTTCAATTGCTGGACCATTAGCTGTTTTAATAGAAGATTCCATCTCATTTGCAATAATATAAGACAAAGTAGTTTTTCCCAGTCCTGGAGGACCATAGAGGAGTACATGATCTAAGGTTTCCCCTCTCATTTTAGCAGCCTGCATAAAAATGTGTAGATTCTCCTTTACTTCTTCTTGCCCTATATATTCTTCAATACTATCTGGTCTTATGTTTTCATCAAATATATCTTCTTCACATACTTCACCTGTTATGATTCTCTCATCCATATATTTCTCCTAACTAATCATTAATTTTAAAGCCTCTTTAATTTGTTCTTTTGTTTCTTTCGAAGTAATTTTTGGTAACACTTTTTCAATATCACTTGCCTTATATCCTAAAGCTTTTAATGTTTCTTTTACTTCTTCATAGTCTTGTACGACTACCTCTGTACTTACTAATTTTCCTTTTAAATCTAAAATAATTTGTCGAGCTACTTTATCTCCTATTTTAGGAAATTTTTTTAAATAAGAAATATTTTCACTTTCAATCGCACTTATAATTTCTTCTGTGTTTCCACTTGTAAGCATTGGAAGTGCCATTTTACATCCTAATCCCTTTACATTAATTAACTGTAAAAATAGTTCTCTTTCCTTTTTATTGATAAAGCCATATAATGTTAATTCATCTTCTCGCACCTGTTCATAAATGTAGATTTTATATTCTGTATCTAATGTATAAGTATAAGGATTCGCCACATAAATTAAATAGCCTATATTTCCATTTTCAATTGTTACATAATTTGCTTCTACATCTGTTACTTTTCCAATTATATAATCGTACATAAAATCACCTACATGTATTATACACGAAATTGGAAAAAAGAAAAAGCCAAATTTCTTAGGCCTTTGCTTGGGTTATTTCCTATTTTAAAATATATACCATTTGTATATTTTTTGTTGTGTATAGAACATTTGTTTGATATAATGTTATTGGATACATTTGAAATATATCAGGTGCTTTCCCTTTCATTTATTACAAAATAAAAGAAAGGTGGTGGTATTATGACAAAAAGAGAAATTGCTCAGTTTATTATAATATTACTATTATTTTTCATAGTAATCACCTTACTATTTAGATAATAAAAACATCTGATTTCAACAACCGTTGATTTCAGATGACTATCCATTATGGGAATACATCTGATTACCACTATCAAATGTATCCTTTTTTATTGTATGCAAGTTTCCTTGACACATTCATCATAACATGATTATATCTTTTATACAAGGCTTTTTTTATTCTTTCTGGAAATTTCTGTAACTGTTCACACCCTAGAGGGATAAGCACGAAAAAGGCAATCAAAATTATTGATTGTTTTTAAGTTCATATAACTC
>CAPHZB010000041.1 GCA_948629335.1 uncultured Bacilli bacterium | reverse complement strand
AAATAAAATGATGATTTCTCACCATTTTGTTATATTTTATCTTACAAATCTATAGTGAACTATTCTACCCTAGTTCTTTGTAGATGGGGGGGAGGGGTTATTTTTTATAAATCCCCCTCTTATCTATAAATCAAAATGGAAATAGCGAGAAAAAGAACTTCAAATACTAATGAAATCGTGGCTAAATAAATAACATTAGAGAATCCTGATTTTTCAAGTAAACTGGGAGCACTAGGATTTGTTTTTACTAATGCTTTAGCGCTCTCTTTACTAGAAGATACCGAAGAAGCATTCTCTTCTTTCCTATTAAAATCATTTCCTATCACAGACAGAATATTATTATATTCTTCCTCAGTTAAGTTAGGAGAGGAAAGAAGTTCTTTTAATTCTTTTAGTTCATCTAACGTCACAATCCGCTCCATTATTCATCCTCCTTAATATAAATTGCCTCATTTTCATCTATCTCAACTTGATTAATACTATTAAACCTTTTCGTAATTTTATCTGTCGTTGTATGAATGTCTTTTACATCCTTACTTACGGTATCAATGCTTCTAGAAAGTTTATCCCAGCGTTCTTTATATCGCTTAAATTCTTCATCTAACAATAATAACTCTTGATGAATAATAGACGTATACTTATCTCGCTCAATATTTTTTATCATCATCTGAAGAGTCGTTAATGTACTGATTAATGTAGTTGGACTTGTAAGCCAAACCTTTTTTTTATAAGCATACTCAATCACATCAGAATGATATGCACTTACTTCTGCAAAGATAGCTTCTGCTGGTAAAAATAAAATAGCCTGATCAGCAGTAACTCCCTGTATAATATATTTTGATGAAATAGCATCAATATGTTTCTTCATATCGGATTTGAACAGTTTTTCTGCTTGCAATCTATCTTCTTGTGTATATGTTTTATCCACCATAATTCTATAATTCTCTAAAGGAAACTTTGAATCAATTGCAATCATTCCAAGAGGGTCAGGTGTAAACAACATACAATCCACAACTGTTCCATTTTCTAAAGGATATTGCATTTTATAAATTTTGTCATTTTTCCCAAATACACTATCTAAAATATTTAATAAATTTACTTCTCCAAAAATTCCCCTTGTCTTTTTATCTGTTAAAACACTTTCTAAAGAAATAATATCACTTGATAAATGGTCTATTTTCTTTTGTGCTTCATCAATTTTGGATAAACGTTCTAAAACAGAAGTAAATGTTTTATTTGTTCGTTCAAAATTTTCATCTATTCTTGTATTTACATGATCACTAATTAAACGGAGTTTATTTTCTATGTTGGAATTTAAAGCTTCAAAATCTTTCCCTAAGTCCCCCTTAAAGGATAAAAAATCTTTAATAAGTGATGTTTCTAATTTTGTCAAACTTTCTGTTGTATTTTTTTCATCCTGTTTTTTGGAAAAAGTAACAAAAAGTAAAAAAAGAACAATTACAAATATTAAAATTAATAGAATGATACTTACTGTTTCCATAAACACCTCTACTCAAAATGAAATTTTTTTAAAACAATCTTGGATAACACAAATGCAATAATTACAATAAATCCTAATTTGGCAAGAACTGTTATATCAGTTAAACTTTCTAATAATGTAGTCCCAACAAATCCCCAAAAATAAACAATAGATAATTTTGCTATTAATAATGCGAAGAAGAACTTTTTAAAATCCATTTTGGATAATCCTGCACCTATATTAATAGAAAAAGCAGGCGTAAAAGGAATGGCCATAATAACAACTAATTTTGAGAATGTAATCTTTTTTATTTTAACAAGGATGGCATCTATTTTTGGATGATTTTTTAAGTATCCGTAAAACTTATTCCCTAAACCATATTTGCAAATAGAGTAACTGAGAATACAACCACATATTGTTGCTACCCATGATAAGAAGAAGCCTGGTAGATTTCCAAACAGAATCATATTTAAAGCAATGAAAAGGGCTAAAGGTAAAACTGGAATAATAGATTCTAAAACAATTAATCCAAACCCAAAAGCCATACTGAGAATTAATGGTTCACTAGCACTAACTTCTTTAAGCATACTAATTAAGTCTCCTACAATATGTTCCATATACTCTCCATTCTATTTATTATTATAGTACAATTTATTTTTTTTAACAATAAAGTTAAAAAAAGTTACAATCTTTTTACATTTTAAAAATGAAAAAAGTTGCTATACTTCTAAACAACTCTATGACTAAAATCACTCTTTTTCTATCTTCTCTATTTTTATAGTATAACCCATCGGTTCTAATATTTTAAGTAATGTATTTAATTGTGGTGAAGTCATTAAATTTTCAATTCTTGCAATTGTGGTACGAATGACATGTGCTTCTTCTGCTAACTGTTGCTGCGTTAAATGAAGTTCTTTCCTAGTAGCAATCATCTTTTGGATAATGGCATACTCTAATTCTAATAACTTTTTTTCTCTTTCTATATATGTATTTTTATCTTCTACTTGCATAAAAATAGCCCACTAACCTGATATGTAAAACTGTAGATCTTTCGCTAAAGGATTTTTAAAATAACGTATAAGCAGTTTATTTAACAGTTCAACTACTGTCATTTCATTTTCAGCACCAGATTTATTCCAATCAAACCATAAAAGCAAATAGCGTGTCTCTCCTTTCGCATTTTCAACTAGATTATCCTTATCATAAATCATCCAAATATTGAATGGAGGATAGGGTCTATCCGTTTTAACTTCACCATTAGGGGTGATAAGCATATATGTTTGATATTTTCTCTCTTTTTCCTGTTCACTTTCATATGAATCAGATTCATCAAAATATTTCAATTGTAATGGACAATCCTTTTTATTAAATTTATTAATTTCCTCAAATTCTTCATCACTATCACAGGTTTCTTTATCCCTAATACCAATTTTATACATAAAGTCTTCCATAGACACAATTTCTTCGATTTCTCTTACCAGTTCATATATATTTTTGTTTACTACCTCTTCCTTTATTCCATAATAAACAAAATCTTCCCCATCAATAACATTGTAATGTTCTACACAAATATATCTCTCTATACTATTCTTTAAATTACTTCTAATTGCATTAAATCTTTCTATGCTTACATCACTTCTCTTATTAAATTGAATTTCACAAGCAACTCCTAGCGCTAAATATCTCCCCATAATAATACCTCATTTCTGAAACCATTGTATCATATATGATACAAATATTGCAATAAAAAAACTTACAAAACGTAAATTTTAAACAGACTATTCAAATATATAGGAAACAAGAATAACATCATTATTACTATCTAATGATTGAATTTGTGGCTTGCAGGATTGATATTCAATTTTTAACTATTCACAATACATCCAACATTCGTTGCCATACGACTATAATTTAAAATATTTCTGGTTCTTGATACCACACTAATATGAAATCTATGAAAAGTATTTAAGTCCCCAATATCGTACATTTCTCTTTAAATAGGTTCTAATATGGCTCAATTGCATTATTTGTGAGTAACAAAATAAAGAAGGAGAATAAGTGAAAATATTCCTTGTTTTGTATCAGAAAATCCCTATACCATAGATATCCTATTTATAACCAAAAATGGAAAGGCTATAATACTATAACTAAGAATGAAAAATGGCAGAATCTAGATTTGGGTTATAATTTATTATTTTTAAAGTGCAATGTCTATAGAATACAATAGCCAATACATGATGTACACATAGAAACGGTTCCATGGGCTCCTCATAACCCTCATTTTACATGCGCATGGTTATACGAGGTACAATCCATTTAACGAAAAAAGATATAGATACACTATGGAGAATTAACTAAAGAACTGTAACTATAATAAAGACAAAGCGGAACCCAGACATACCAGACATAAAAGTTAGATAAAAAATCTAAGGAGAATTTGTATAAATGAAAACAATTATGAAAAAGGACATAAATATTTAACTGTGGTGGTAGAACATGATACAAATCAGGTTATTTTTATTGCACCAATACATGACTCCAAAACATTATCTGTCTTCTTTAATAAATCTTTTTTTCATAAGTTTCATCCTACAATTTGTTGCATAGTGCCTCTCTTGCAATGGATTGTCAAATCATATATTACAAATAGTGTTAATTTTCAAAACACTACTTTTCATTTCTGGATGTTATTATCTGATCAACAAGTTTTCCTATATTTGTTCCTAAATTATTTTTTAATTTATTAATATTTTCTTCATAATTTTTTTCTCTTAATATTGCATCATGTACATTTCTTTCGAATGGCTCAAATGAAAATTTTGTCTTTGTATATTTGCAAATATCACGTAATCTTTTTTCAAGATATCTTCTAGAACTGTTAACCTTTGGATTTTCTAACAATTTTTGATTATCTTCACTTTCAATTTCTTTAAAATGAAGTAATAACCAAAATTCAAAATTAGGATTACTAACATACAAATTAACATTGTTTTCATTACAAAATTTGATTACTTCATCATATTGTTCCTCTGTAAAACTATCTTTATCACGATCTATTACCATATTTATACTAATGGCAGGAAAAAATTAAATATGCAAAGTTGTTCAAAAATATAGTTCTCTCTCTTAAAAGTTTAAATAACATGTTTAATTTTATGTTGTCACTAGTATAATGAATCGGTGGTTGGCGAATAAGTAACATCTTGTGCAACAAAATATAAAGAAAAGTGAGAAGCTAGGTCCTTGTAAATATCGCATTTAAATAAATGCATAAATAAATCTTCTAAATCATCATAAGGTATTTTATATTTATTTGATTTATAAATTTTATCCAATTCTTCATTTATTACATTTAACTTTATTTTACCAGGATTTTCGTGATTCCAATTTGCTATTTTATTTTTTAATTCTGTAACAGTAACTTTAGAGTCAGCATTATTTAAGAATTCTTGCAATAATTCTATCAAATATGTAGGATTACTATTTCCTAAATTTGCATAATCTCTTAGTATATTAATAATTGTTACATTTTCTGATATAATTGATTGATTTAATTTTTCAAAGTATCTCGGTTCAGTTGTTTGACCCTCAGATGCAATAAAATACTTAGCCTTGTAATTTTTTTCTTCTGATAATCTTTCTTGTGCAAAAGGTTCTTTAATTCTCATAATCTGTATTTATACTGGCTATTGCACCAAATCTACCTTCCATATATGCTTTATCAATCTTTCTATCAAATCTTGCAACATCTTTAAATTCCTCTAATGAATATATTTTTGAATCCCCATTTTCTGATTTTTCAGCAAACCAAATTTCATCTCTTCTTACTAAATCGAAATCTAGAGTTTTTAACTCATGTGTTGTAATAATTAATTGGTTACTAGTATTTGCTTTCAAAAATATCTTTAATAATCCATCGACCAAAATCGGATGTAAACTACTATCTAATTCATCAATTAAAAATAATTTATTTTTTGAAAGTAAAATATCAATTAATTCAAGTATTCTAATTGTACCATCAGATTCTTCATATGTCCCAAAAGAACTTTCACTATTTTTATGTTTAAATTTCAGTGTATTTACATCATATGTTCCATCTGGTTGTTTTTTTATTGTATATAGATCGTTTTCAATTCTTAAGGTGCAGCTAATTTTATTAAATCTTGATGTCATTAAATCTATATCATGCATTAAATCCACATAAACATTATCTGGTAATTTTGCTTGAATATTTTTTATATCAGTTTTTTCATTATCAATATCAGTTATATTAATGTCTAATGCTTCTAGTATCTCAAGTATTTTATCCTTTCTTTTATAATAATCAATATCAAACAATTTATGAGTTTGTGGTTTAACAATTATCATATCGAACATTAAAAATCTATATACTCTAAGAATATCATTAAAAAACTCATCCTCATTTTTAGACATTGAAACTCTTCTTATTATTTCCTTTAAAAACAACTCAGATCTATTATTTTTCATTTCTGAAAGACAATTTGAAAATATACTATTAGTCTTTTTTAAATCTGTATTACTTAAATTTCTTTTTAAGTCACGCTCAAAAATAATTTTTTCAGTATTTTTAGTCATATCAATTAACCATTCTGATACAACCTCTTTTTTTAATATATTAATTTCAAAGCCATATGAATATAACTTATCATTTAGAGCTATTTCGTATTCAAAATATGAATCTTCATTATTTAAGTTTTCTGATCCTCTATAATATAAATTATTAATTAAAAATTCGATGCCTTTACTTATGATTTTTTGTGCCATACTTAATGATAAAATAAAATTTGATTTCCCCGAACCATTAGCTCCAAACATTCCAGAAAATTTTAAAACTCTATGTTTTCCAATTTCAACAATATGATTATCATTACTCCTTACTTTACCAGCTAATAAAGAAAAATGTTGTAAATCCTTAAATGACTTAAAATTTTTCACCTTAAAACCTATTAGCATCTTTATTCCTCCTATCCTACTCTATTACATTATATTATAATTTTTCTCATTTGTGAATGTTATTATACATTCTTTTTTTATTTTTCAAGTCTTTTATGTGATTTTTTCACATTTGACTAGTGCTTAAATTGGCTTAATATAGGGTCGCATAAAATGTAGATGTCTAATAATTAGAAAAAAAATCACTAATAGTATAACTATTTCCTCGACCAGAATGATTATATCCTACTCTTTCTAAAATGCAAAGCACTTTATTTTTTAATAGAAAGACTTTTAAAATTATGCATAAAATCAACATATAACTTATAATTCTAACGGCGAATGGGATGTTATTGAAGCAAGAAATTCTAAACCCACCAAAATATTACCATCTAAACGGGATGCAATAGATTATGGCAAACTATTGCTAAGGATCAAAAATCAAAATTAGTAATTCATGATTTAAAGGAGAAAATTCAAGATTAGAATCTTCTTTAGAGTGAGTGCTCTTACTTGACATTCGTTTAGTAAAACATATGCTCTTTTTTTTCCTTTATTTCTTTACTTCTTTAATCCTCATTGTCTTACTAATCTGTATAGGACTCGTATCAATATCACTTCATATATTGTACTCAATAGTAAAACTCTATCTTGAATATTTATTTTTATATACAATAAGTCGGTCATTCCTAAATAATGGGATACATAACATTAAAAAAAAAGTAAATTTAAAAATCTACTTTTCTATAAAATTTTTCTTATGAAATATTTAAAATCACTATGTATTAAGGCGCTAAAAAAGAAAACATGGGTAGATTTCTTAATACTCCATATAAAATAGTAATTACTAATAACATAGGAACTACAAATGTAGGAATATTCTTTTTTATTCTGTTTTCCATTTGAAAAAGATAGGTATAATTAGAATAAATGTAATAAGTAAGAAAAAAGGGGAGTAATGTAAATAACAATGGATTATAAGAAAAAGCATTCACAAAATCCAGTTTTAGTAGAGAAAAAAACATCCTTGTACTCCCACATCCAGGACAATACAAATGAGTCATTTTATAAAATGGACAGGAAATTGAAATCTTAAAAATAGTATTTAAAAAGTAATATCCTAAAAACAATGAAAGAAACAGTACATTGTTTGATATTACTTTTTTTAACCTAGTTTGAAAATCTATTTAAATCACTTTGAATTAAACAATAATTTACAATTCCTAATCCAAACAATTGCAAAACTAGATATAACACAGAGTTATCTGAAACGGAAACACCACGTTTTTCTCCAGCTGTTTGCATCTTCTTTCCCATCATATAAGCCCAGTAGATACCATAGATTCCACAGGTTACGAGAGTTAAAAGAAATGCTGTACCACCTGATGTCCCTGTCTCTTCTGCTGCCGCATTTGCATCATCAGTTAAATAGATAAACCAAATGATTCCATAAATACCACAAGTTAAAAAAGTTAACAAAATACAAGTTACAATAGAACGATTTATAATACTAACCCTTCCTCCTGCATTTACATTGTTTGTTATATTCACGTTTACTTGACCTTGCACAGAAGTTCCACAATTATCACAGAAACTCTGTCCTTCTTTTAATTCTTTCCCACATTTTGGACAAAAATTCATACACTCAACTCCTTCATTAACAATATACCATAAATCGTATAGTATTTCAATCGTTTCTTTCTAATTCTTATGTAATGCACTATATGTTAAGAAGAAAACGAAAAGGCCTAGTCCAAAAAGACCAATCCAAAGAATAGGATTATCCCCATGTTCAATAAAAAATCCTTGTATATTTTCATTCCAATCATTTAACGTATCCATAATTGTAAGAACCATCTATCTCACTCACCTTTCTCATTGCTTTATGACCTTTCATAAGGGTTTTAATTCCACTTTTAAAAGCAACTGTTACAACACTTTTGTTTACACCCACAATAACACCAATTCCAAATGTATCATGTTCTACTTTATCTCCAATTGCATATTCTACCCTTTCATCCACTAAAGATTTCTTATCTACTATTTTAACCTCTTTTTCTTTAAAGTCAACTGCTAAATAGTCAGAATCTATCTCTTCTACAAAACGGCTTGGCACATTATAACTATCTTGTCCAAATATAGTTCTCTTTCTCGCATTAACAATATATAATTGTTCTTTTGCTCTTGTAATTGCGACATAACATAATCTTCTTTCTTCCTCTAAATCCTCATTGCTAGAAAAACAATTACTATGTGGAAAAATTCCTTCTTCCATACCTACTAAAAATACATAATCAAATTCAAGTCCTTTTGCTGAATGTATTGTCATCAAAGTAACGACATCTTGTACATCCTTATGTTCTTCCATATCAGCAACTAAACTAATTTCTTCTAAGAATTCTTCTAAGGAAACCAAACCTTCTCTTTCCTCAAAGTGTTTTGTAATTGTTTTAAATTCCTCTAAGTTCTCTAAGCGAATATCTGCCTCAATTGATTTTTCACTTTCTAATTCTTTTTTCATTCCTGTCTCTTCTAAAATACAGTCTACAAGTTCAGTTAGAGAAAGGCTTTCTTGTTTTTGTCTGATCTTTTCCATTGTCTTTTTAAATTCTAATTCTTTTCCACTTTCAATTGCATCATATAGACTACTTTGATGAAGAAGAGCCCTATTTTCAATATTTTCAAGTGTCTTAAGACCAATTCCTCTTTTTGGTACATTAATAACCCTTGTTAAACTTACATCATCATGCACATTATAGATTAGTTTTAAATAACAAATCAAATCTTTAATTTCTTTTCGTTTATAGAAATAGAAAGATCCTACAACACGATAAGGAATATTTTCACTTAAGAAGACTTCTTCTAAATTACGGGATTGTGCATTTGTACGATAAAGTACTGCTATATCATTGCGTGAAATTCCATTATCGATTAATTTCATAACTTCTTTAGCAACATAAAACGCTTCCTCTTTTTCATCCATTGCTTTATGGTATTTAATCTTTTCTCCCTCTTTATTATTGGTCCACAGGTTTTTATCTTTCCTTTCTTTATTATTTTTTATAACAGAATTTGCTGCATTTAAAATTGTTTTTGTTGAGCGATAATTTTCTTCTAATAGAATAACTTCCGGGTTTTGATAATCTTTTTCAAAATTTAAAATATTTTTATAATTCGCACCTCGAAATGCATAAATGGATTGGTCATTATCTCCTACAACACAAATATTTTTGTATTTCGCACTAATCATTTTAGTTAACGTATATTGTGCCTCATTTGTATCCTGATACTCATCTACTAAAATATACTTAAACCTCTCCTGGTATCTTTTTAAAATTTCAGGATATTTTTTAAATAATTGAATAGGTAGCATTAATAAATCGTCAAAATCAAGCGAATTACTGATACGTAATCTTTCTTCGTATTTTTCATAAATGGATACTACTTTTTGTTCAAAATCACTATATGCATATTTTTCATATTCCTTATAATCTAATAATTCATTCTTCGCACTACTAATTTTATTTTTTATTGCTTTTGGATTATATACTTTTGGATCTAATCCTTTTTCCTTACAAATTTTTTTAATCACTGCACTTGCATCATCACTATCTAAAATTGTAAAATTTTTATCTAATCCAAGTGCCTCATAATTTTCACGGATAATGAGTAAACCAAAAGAATGGAAGGTAGAGATTTGGATTTGATAGCCGATCGTTCCTACCATAGCCATAATTCTCTCTTTCATTTCCTTGGCTGCCTTATTTGTAAATGTAATTGCTAAAATCTGAGAAGGGGCAATCCCCAATTCTAATATCAAATAAGCAACTTTAGTTGTTAAAACACGGGTTTTCCCGCTTCCCGCACCTGCTAATACTAAAAGGGGCCCTTCTGTTTTTTTTACTGCTTCTTTTTGTTTTTCATTTAATCCATCTAAATTCACAATATCAACTACTTCCTACATAGCTTTTATTATAACAATTCATAGACAAAATGTAAATTGATTTTACCTAGATATATTCTTTATTCCAACAAAAAAAGAATATGATTTTTCTTCCTATTCTAAACTCTCTTTACATTTCTGTCCATAATAAGATAGATATATTTTTGAAAGACGTTCTATATCATAACCATATTCAATAAGTTCTTGTTTCTGTTTTAAGTACATGTATTTATCAATTTCATATACAGTGAGAATCTTATCAATGAGTGGAAAATCTTTTCCCAATAGTTTTAAAGCAAGAAATCGCTTCTTTTTGAAATCTACATTGTAGTTAAATAATTTCTCTATTTCTTCAATACTATCCTCTACAAGAGTTGGATAGATATTTAAGTTCTGTTTTTTAACCTCATTTTTCTTATATTGTACTATATTCGCCTTATTAGTACCGACGACTGATAATTTCAAATTTTGTATTAATCTGTCTAAACTTACACATGATTTACAAGTACTCGGATTCATAAGAAAAAAAGTATTTTCACACATATCTCTTAATTCAAAAAGAAGTTCATTATTTTTTCTCATTGTATCGGTATCCCCTAAGACAATAGATAAATCATTCGTAGAAAAACAAAAATAGTTACATAAATTCTTATCAGAAGATGTAAGTATATGAAACTGGTTTTTAAATGTAATAACATTTCCTATTTTTTTCAATTTACGTTTTAATAAATAGTAATGTATATATCGTTTTACACAAATAAAAATGTTTTTGCTTTTCCCATAATTTAAAAAGATGGATATATTTGTTTTTTTCATAATTCACATCCTATCTATTCTTAATATTATATGAGAAAAATAAAAAAGTGAGATATCACTTTCTTAAAAAACAGTATTTTTCTACTTTTATCTTATTCTTTTTGGATTTTCTTCAAAGATAGGAACATTTTCATTATATCTCTTAGTAACTACAGGACTAATTCCACCAGGTCTTACTTGGAAAGTATTTCTAGTTTGTTGCATTGCACTCACATGATCATTTGTTGCCATCAGTTGATTTAATCTATTTTGATACTCTTTTATTTTTGTAATGCATTGTTCTTTTTGCATCTGTAAAAATTGTCTTCTTTCATCTAGCATTTTTATAGCACCTACAAAGAAGCCTTTGTAACACCCTTGCATTTGAAGATAACCCTCTTCATTTACACAGATAGCATTTACGAATTCATCAGCCAAAGCCTTCTCTTTTAAATCTAGAAAAGTATGATTTACGATATTCAACTGTTCATTCGTTCCTGTCAAAAGAATTTCTGTTACATAAATAAGTTGTTTTAACTTTTCTATCTCTTCCATACGATTATCCCTACTTCTATTAATTATCATGACTTTTTATACAAACCAACATATCTGTCAGATATGTTTATAGAATTTTATCTATTGATAGAAAACTGTCTCTTATAATGTTTTCCCATGTGTGTTTTCATTTTCCTGTAAATTAGGTATAGATTGATTGTTTATTTGTGGATTTGGTTGTTGTCCATAATTCTGCATTCCTACCGTTGTATAAGCATTACTTGTTTGCACACCACGAGGTAAATCGACATACCCTCTAGTTTGTTCCTCCATATTGGAATAGGATCCCTGTTGCATAAGGGCAGACTGATACATATTAATTTCCTCAATTTTTTCTCTTCTTTGTACCAATAAACGTTAGTATTTACAGCCCAATAGTAGTGTAAATAAATAATTATAACATTTAAGGC
>CAPHZB010000040.1 GCA_948629335.1 uncultured Bacilli bacterium | reverse complement strand
TTCTTATATTCCTATATAAATAGAGGCTTTTCCTTAGATTAGGGAAAATTTCTGTTGTTTATATATGCTAGTTGTTATTTTATAAAAAATATTTTATAATGAATATGGTGGTTTTATGACACAAGAGATGATTCTAAAAATAATTGGTATGATTGTAGTTCCTTTTCTTTTTGTTGTGAGTATTATACCTTTTGTAAGAAAGATTGCCTTTCAAATTAATGCAATAGATAAGCCTAGAGGAAGACATCAGCATAAGGAAGTAACCCCTAAAATGGGAGGGATTGCTATTTTTTTAGGGTTTATCTTAGGATATATGATTTTTGGGACACATAGCCCTATAATGAATGCAGTTTTGATTGGAAGCTTTTTGGTTATTTTGACAGGAATCATTGATGATATTACTGAACTTACATCATTTCAACAGTTTATTGGACAGCTTGCTGCTGCTTTAGTTCTTGTCTTTTATGGTGGATTGCTTATTAATGAATTAACTGCCTTTGGTTTAAAAATAGAGTTTGGTATTTTTGCTCCTTTTGTAACTTTATTTTTCATTGTAGGTTGTATTAATTGTATCAATCTGATTGATGGGGTCGATGGATTATCTGGCGGGATTAGTTCTATTTATTTTTTAACAACAGGAATTATTGCTGTTATACAACAAAAATCAGGTTTGGATTTTATTTTAGCATTTATTATGTTAGGAGCAACTTTAGGATTTTTAGTTTATAATTTTAACCCTGCCATGATTTTTGCGGGTGATTGTGGCTCTAATTTTATGGGATTTATGATATCCGTCATTGCTTTACTTGGATTTAAAAATGTTACTTTGACATCTCTTTTTATCCCTCTACTAATTTTAGCAATTCCTATATTGGACACGTTGTTTGCTCTTTTAAGGCGTGCTATAAAGCATAAACCCTTGTTTCAAGGCGATACTTTCCATATTCATCATCAGCTGTTAAATCGTAATTTTTCGGTGCGTACAACAGTAATTATCATTTATATTATAGATGCTTTATTTGCTTTTGCTTCCATTGTTTATGTATTGAATGATGCAAAACTAGGCTATATTATTTATGGAATATTACTTCTAATTGTGTTTATTTTTGTAGCTAAGACAAATATTGTTTTTGATCAAGAAGAAATAAAAAAGAAATTTCATGAAAAAACAAAGAATTTTAAGAAAAAAACTTAAAATTTTTTGTATAAAAATTTATGTTTTTCTAAGAATAAAAGTAGGTGATAAGATGCATATAGATATGAATTCTTTACTCGAAGTATTTCCAAGAGCTTTAATTTCTTTATTTTGTTTATTTATTATTACAAGACTTATTGGGAAAAAACAAGTATCTGAGTTAAGTTTGTTTGATTATGTAATTGGTATTTCAATTGGAAATTTTGCTGCCGAGATTACAATTAATACAGACGTTCCTCTCATTAATGGAATTGTTGCAGTTTTAATTTTCGGACTTATTGCGCTATTAGTAGCAAAAATAACGATGAAAAGTATATTTTTACGTCGCATCCTGACAGGAGTTCCTACTTTAGTTTTTCAAAATGGAAAATTTATTAAAGAAAATATGAAGAAAACCAAATATGATATCAATGATTTTCTAGAAGAATGTAGAAGCAATGGTTATTTTGATGTGAATGAAATTGAATATGCTTTAGTAGAAGCAAATGGGAAAATAAGTATACTTCCTAAAAGTGAAAACAAACCTCTTACACCAAAAGATATGCAAATAAAAATGCCTAAAGCAAGTCTTTGTGCAAACGTAATTATTGATAGTAAACTATTACCTAACAACTTAGAAAATATGGGAAAAGATAAAAAATGGTTAGATAAGGAGTTAAAGGTAAGGGGTTATAAAGACTATGATAATATTTTGCTAGCAACACTCGATTTACAAGATAAACTTGTCATTTATGAACAAAAAGGGCCTACACAGGTATTAGAAGTTTTAGAGTAAAAAATATAGTTTTAGATAAAATTTTCGATTTTAATACATAGATTTAAATATATATATACGATTTTAAAACTATTTTACAACCAATGTACTACTTTATAATATATTTTGATTTGTCCTAGGATTTTTTTAAATATTATTAGCCGTCTTGCTATCTTTGGTTAATTTGACAAAAATTAGAAAAAATGGTAATGTATACCCCATAAAAAGGGGGGAAAGGGTATATGGAAAATATTTTAGACTTATTATATGAATATTCCAAAAGGGGAAAAAATGTTGACAAGGCATTTATGGATAAAGTTATAAAAGTAATGATAAGAGAAAAAGATTTAAATGATTATATTAAAAGAGTTCGTTTTAAAAATCTTTCAAGTTGTAAAATAAATCATGGTGGAAAAGATACTCCAATGGTATACAATACATATACTAGAGAAATATTACTAGATAATAATAATATAATACTTTTTCAAAAAAAGTTAGAAAAATTAATTCTATTTAGAGATTTTGAACAAGTACTTTCAATTAACGCTATGCTAACACAGGCTTTATTACATGAAATAGAGCATGCCAATCAAACTAAAAAGTCCATGATTAGAAATGAAGAATTTGAAAATCTATTATTAGGCGTGAACTGTCATGTTGATAATGAGTTTTTTAAAGAAAGAAAAATAACACAATTTTTGATGTTAAAAAAAGGAATATATTTAAATCCACAATTATATCATAATTTAGCTTTACAACAACAACTAAATACTCAATTTAATGCTTCTCTTCCTATAGAACGTATGGCAAATATTCATTCAGCCCAAGAGGTTAATGATATGTTAGTACAAATAAGTAAGAATGAATATATAGAGAATGTAATTTCGCTATTTGATTCGTTTTTAGCTGAATTTCAGCTAAAAGGATATAACTTTAATAATGGAATCATAACTTCCCCAACAAAAAGATATTTAGAAGAAGTAGAAAAACTAAATATTACTGGAATGGATACACATTTTAATGAATATTTTGATACCGTTATGAAAAAAGCCCAAAGTACTTCTCTAGAAAATCGATTGCTATTAGGTTTAGATATTAATGAAGAAGAGTATCAAAAAACGAAAATGAAATGATAAAAAATTAAGATAAGAAAATTATGAAAACATGATGTAAAGGTTACATTAAAGTCATACTTATGGTTCAAATAGTAATAGACTATATCAAAGTAAATTTATAAAATATTGTTCTAGATGCTACATAATAAGGGTAATACTATACCTTATTATGGTGAAGGTTTTAGTGGCTATGTCACTAGTTCCACTTATGAAAGATATTTCAGTACTATGGAATCACATAGTATTTTTTAATATTTTAAAAACTTCTAAATTTTACTACTCTGAAAGTGAACGTATCGGAAATTATAACAATTTATGTCTATATCTTAAAGAAAACATCGTGAATTACTATAAATAAAGGATATAAAGGCATTTAAGAACTTATGAAGAGATACTCACAAAAAAGCATGTTGTATAAGCAAAAATAGAATTTTCTATTTTTGAACTTTATCCACAATACCGTCAGTTATAAATACAACTGACTTTTTTCTAGTCTCTAATTTGGCTAAGACTAAAGTCCCTTCTTTATAATGTTTATTCTTTTTTGAGGTTTCCAATAAAGAACAAACAAAAAGTAAATTCTTTTTTGAGCAATCTTCTATTCTGGCCCATAAGTATTCTTCTTCTTTTCCATTTTTGTGGAGTAGCTCTACATCATCGATATATTCCTCATGGCGAAAAGCGTCAATATCGGTTATTTTTCTAGCCTCTAAAATAGAATTTTTTTGATACATGGAATCATATTGTTTTTCGATTTCTGAAGTTCCTATAATTTTTTTTATTATACAATTTTCAACTAGAGTAATATGATATTTTTTTGTATGGTCATAAGCAAAAATAATATTTTTATCTACAATATCTTCATCTAGATGTAGGATTTTATCCTCTCCAGTAATGTTTCCAAGAAAACGAAATTGAATGCCATTTTCATGAGAAATAAATGCATAGGTAAGTAAAATTCCTTCTTCATACTTCAATTTCAATTTTTTATATATTTTTTTAATTTCTTTTTCATGGTCGAAAACAACCCATTTTCGATCCAAATCTCTAAAAGTAACTTTATTTAACTGCATAACTCACACTCACTTTATGAAATACCTATCTTATAAAACATAGGCAAAAATTCCCTCTATCCTCTTTTTATTGTATTACATTTTTTCTTTACATGCAATATTAAACTATGCTATAATACGTAAAGCCAAAGGAAGTGTAACAATGAAAAAAATAAGAAATATTGCGATTATTGCGCATGTCGATCATGGAAAAACGACGATTGTTGACCAGTTATTAAAGCAATCAGGAACGTTTCGTGAGAATGAAAATCTTGAAGTAAGAATGATGGACTCCAATGATATTGAAAAAGAAAGAGGCATTACTATTCTTGCAAAAACAACAGCAATTAATTATAAGGATTATAGGATTAATATACTTGATACGCCAGGACACGCTGATTTTGGAGGCGAAGTAGAGCGTATAATGAACATGGTAGACGGTGTTTTACTTGTGGTTGATGCTTACGAAGGAACAATGCCACAAACTAGATTTGTTTTAAAAAAAGCACTAGAAGCAGGGGTTACTCCTATTTTAGTTGTCAATAAAATTGATAAGGATACAGCGCGCCCAAAAGCGGTCGTAGATGAAGTTATCGATTTATTTATCGAGCTTGGTGCAGATATTGAACAATTAGATTTTCCAGTTGTTTATATGTCAGCTCTCAATGGAACAAGCTCTCTAGACCCTGATGTAGCAACCCAAAAAGAAACAATGGATCCTGTATTTGACTTAATTGTAGATGCAATTCCAGCTCCTGAAGTTGATGAAGAAGGTAGCCTACAATTCCAACCAGCTTTACTTGATTATAACGACTTTGTTGGCCGTATTGGGATTGGTGTTGTTAAAAGAGGAAAAATGAAAGTGAATGAACTCGTTTCCTGTGTGCGAATTGATGGAACAATTAAACAATTCCGAATTCAAAAAATGTTTGGGTTTATAGGATTAAAGCGAATTGAAATTGAAGAAGCAAGTGCTGGAGATATTGTGGCAATTGCAGGACTTCCTGATATTAGCGTAGGAGAAACAATTTGTGAAGTAGGAAAAGAAGAGGCACTTCCCCTTCTTCGTGTAGATGAACCTACTTTACAGATGACATTTGGAGTTAATACCTCTCCATTTGTTGGTCGAGAAGGAAAAATAGTAACAGCACGTAAGATTGAAGAGCGTTTACTAAAAGAAACAGAAAAGGATGTATCTTTACGTGTAGAACCAAATGATAATGAATCCTTTATCGTATCTGGTCGCGGGGAATTACATTTATCTATTTTAATTGAAAATATGCGAAGGGAAGGTTTTGAACTTCAAGTTTCTAAACCAGCTATTATTAAAAAAGAAATTGATGGCGTTATTTGTGAACCATTTGAAGATGTACAAATTGATGTGCCAGAGACATATGTAGGTTCAGTAATTGAAGCTTTAGGAAATCGTGAAGGGACCATGGAAAATATGGTAAATCATGAAAATCAAGTTCGTCTACTTTACACAATTCCATCACGTGGACTTATCGGATTTTCTACAGAATTTATGACACTTACGAAAGGATATGGTATTTTAAATCATACATTTAAAGAATACCGTAAGATGGCAGGAGTTTCTGTTGGGGAAAGAAAACTTGGGGTTCTTGTTTCCATGGAAAATGGAAAATCAACAGCTTATGCGCTTGGGCAATTAGAAGACCGTGGAGTCATGTTTATAGAACCAGGAACAGATGTCTATGAAGGAATGATTGTGGGAGAACATTCTCATGAAAATGATTTAGCGGTTAATGTTGTTAAAGGTAAAAATTTAACAAATACAAGAAGTTCTAGCAAAGATCATACTGTTGTTTTAAAGCGACCTAGACAAATGAGTTTAGAATATGCACTTGATTATATTAATAGTGATGAACTTGTGGAAGTGACACCAATAAACTTTAGGTTACGTAAAAAAATATTAAATACACAAGAACGTAAGAAACAAGATAGTAAAAAATAAAAATATCTCAAACGAGATATTTTTATTTGTCATTGTCTTCATCAAAAAATTTGGAAATGTCCACACCAAGGAAAATTGCAATCTTTTCAAGTGTATCAATTGAGATTGTTTGATACGTAACGGATTCTAATTTGGCAATAAAACTATCACTTAAAAAATTAGCTTCAGCAAGTTGTCTTTGCGTTATTCCTTTTTGCTTCCTATATTTTTTGATATTCCGACCAATAATATTGTAAATATTTGTTTTCTGTTCCATATACTTCTTCACCAATTTCATTTTCTCATGTTATTCAAAAAACAATATTAGATGAATAGTCTATTCTTATTTTACCCTTATTTTAAAACATTTATACATAAATGTGTTATAATGAATTTAGGTGTGAATATGAGAGCAAATAAAATAAATTTAACATTGGGTACAGAAAAAATATATGAAGACGCCGAATTCTATTTAAGTGAAAATGATCGTATTGGAATTGTTGGTGTAAATGGAGCAGGAAAAACGACTTTATTCAAAGTTATTTTGGGAGAAATTCCATTAGACAGTGGAACCATTTCCTTTGAAAAGAAAAGAAGAATTGGTTATTTAGAGCAAGAAATGAATCTATGTGACTTAGAATGTAATGTGCTTGATTATTTACTTAAAGCAAGACCAATAGAAGATCTTCGAAAAAAGCAAGTGTCTTTATATGAGAAATTAGCGAGTGCTACAGAAGAAAAAGCAAAGAAATACATGAAAGAGTTGGCAAAGATAGAAGACCTGTTAGAATACTATGATTGTTATCATGCTGAAAATATTTTATTTGAATTGATTGAAAAAATGCAGATTGATATTTCTCTTCTTGATAAAAAGGTAAAGGAATTATCAGGTGGTCAAAAATCGAAAATTGCTTTTCTTCATCTTTTATATGCGAAGCCAGAAGTTTTATTATTAGATGAACCAACCAATCATCTTGATGCAAGTACAAAAGAGTTTGTAACTACATACTTGAAAAATTATAAAGGCATGTTGTTGGTGATTTCACATGACGTCCCTTTTTTAAATGCTTTAGTAAACCAAATTCTATATGTAGATAAAACAACACATAAAATTGAGGTGTACAAAGGAAATTATACTGATTTTATGAAACGGCGAGAAATACAGAAGATGGAAAAAGAAAGACTAATAAAAAAGCAGGAGGACGAGGAAGAAAAATTAAGAGAAATTGTTTTACAATACTCTAATTCATCGGGAAAACGGAAGAGAATGGCAGAATCAAAAGAAAAGGCATTAAAAAAATTAGAAAAGAAGCGAATAGAAAGAGATATTACCTATAAAACAGTCAAACTTAACATCAAACCAGAAAGAGAAGGTTCTAAAATCCCATTAAAGGTAAATAATATCTATTTTAGCTATGGGGAAAGAGATATTATTCATAACTTATCTTTTGTTATTCAAAATAAAGAAAGATTTTTGATTGTTGGTGAAAATGGAGTAGGGAAATCCACATTACTCAAATTATTAGTACAACAAATCCAACCACGAGAAGGAAATATTTGGTATGGAAGTAAAACTGATATTGCCTATTATGCACAAGAACAGGAATTATTGGAACCTAAAAAAACTATTTTAGAGAACGTAGACACCAAAGGATATAGTGAAAAAGAATTGCGAACTGTTTTAGGAAATTTTTTATTTTTTAAAGAAGAAGTTTTTAAGAAGGTTGAGGTATTGTCTCCTGGAGAAAAGGCGAGAGTGTCCCTTGCAAAAATAATACTGAAAAAAGCAAATCTTTTATTATTAGATGAACCAACCAATCATTTGGATGTAGAAACCCAACGTATTATTGGTGAAAATTTTAGGAACTATGAAGGAACGATTATTATGGTTAGTCATAATCCTGCCTTTGTGGAAAGTGTAGGGGTGAATCGAATGCTTTTATTACCAAAGGGAAAGATTATGAATTATTCAAAGGAATTACTTATGGAATTACAAGAAAAGAATAAGGAAGGGTAGTTTTTACTTTAAAAGGAAACAAAATTGTATTATAATAAAAGGCATTGGTGGTAAAAATGAAGAATATAGTAACATGCAAAAATATATGTCTATCTTATAGAGAAAAGGAAGTATTAAAGAATTTAGAGGTACAAATAAAAGAAGGCGATTATTATGTTTTATGTGGCGCGAATGGTTCTGGGAAATCTAGTTTTGTAAAAGCTATCTTAAATTTAGTCCCTTATGAAGGAGAAGTAATCATTTTTTCAAAAGCAATGTGTAGTGAAAATCAGATAGATCTCTTAGAAGATATATCTGTTGTCTTTGAAAATCCCAATGTGAATTTAGTTTGTGAAACGGTCTATGATGAATTAAAATTTCCCCTTAAAAATCGAAAATATAAAAAATTAGAATATGATTTGGAGATTCAAAAAATCGCAAAACAGTTGGGAATACAAAAACTACTTTCCCTACCAACACACACATTAAGTGGAGGAGAAAAACAACTTGTGTCATTCGCTTCTATCATGATTACGAAGCCAAAACTTCTCATTTTAGATGAGCCATTTACTATGGTAGATGGGTATACAAAAGATAAACTCATGCGATATATCAAAAAGTACCATAAAGATACAAAATGTACTGTTATTCATATCACGCATGATATCGAGGATATTCTCTATGGAAATACAGTAGGAATATTAAAAGAGGGAAAGATAGTTTATTCTATTTCTAAAGAGGAATTTATACAAGATGATAGAATTGCAAAAGAAGTAGGATTAAAACTTCCTTTTATGGCAGATTTATCTTTAAAATTGAAATATTATAATTTACTTAGTGAACCAATTTTAGATATGAACAAGATGGTGAAGTATTTATGGAAATAAAAGTAGAACAGGTAAAATATAAATATCATGAGGGTGCAGATGAAGTATTAAAAGGAATCAACATGCAAATAGAAGAGGGAAAGATTGTAGCTATTGTAGGGAGGTCTGGAAGTGGGAAAACTACTTTACTAGAGATGTTTAATGCACTTCGTTATCCAACAAGTGGGAAAATAAAAATAGGTGATTTTGAAATTTCTAAAGAGAATAAAAAATTGGATATTCAAAAGTTACGTTTTTATGTAGGTGTGCTTTTTGAATTTCCCGAGGATCAGTTTTTGTCTTTAACAGTTAGAGAGGAATTAGAGCTACCCCTACGTTTTTATAACTACAATTATCAAAAGATAGAAACGCGAGTAAGAGATGTTCTACACATGGTAGGATTAGACGAAAGTTATTTAGATAAAAATCCCCTCTCTTTATCAAATGGGGAAATGCGAAAAATTGCTTTGGCTTCTATTCTTGTTTTAAATCCATCTGTTTTAGTTTTAGATGAGCCAACGATAGGATTGGATTTTCAAAATGAAAAGAGCTTTATTTCTCTTATTCGTTTGTTAAAAGTAAGGTATAAGAAAACTATTATTATTGCATCGCACGATACGGAATTAATTCATAAGATTGCTGACTATATCTATGCATTGAAAGATGGAAAGGTATATGTGGAAGGAAATAAATACGATGTTTTTAAGGAAGAAGAAAAATTGAAAAAGTGTGGTGTTAAGGCACCAAAGATTATATCTTTCTCAAATAAAGTATTTGAAAAAAAAGGTATTAAAATTGGATACCGAGATGATATTAATGATTTAATAAAGGACATTTATAGATATGTTAAATAATTCTTCTTTTTTTCTTTATAAGGATAAGAAAAATATAATGAAATATCTCCATCCTGTTAGTGTTACGTTTCTTCTTTTTCTTTTTTCAATAATCATTCTTTTAAATGAGGAATTAATTCTTACATGTGGATTATTTTTAGGGAGTATTGTATTTGGATTATTTTGTGGGGAAACGATAAAAAGTTATGTGAAGTTCTTTTTGCACACACGTTTCTTTATTTTATCTATGTTTCTTTTCTGTTTTTTTATAAAAATATCTCTATTGGAAATATGTCTTTATTTTTTTAGAGTCTATAGCTTACTCATTTTGAGTAGGCTTTATATAAAAAATATGAAAAGAAGTTCTATGGAACAAGCATTTGCCTATTTTTTAGGACCACTTCGTATGTTTAAGATAGATGGTATAAAAGTGGCAAAGTCTTTATCTTTAGCTATCTTTTTTCTTTCAATTATTTATGAGGAAGCATTAAAGACATGGAAGTCTATGCAAAGTAGGGGGATACTTCTACACAAGTGTTCCATTTATAAAAAGGCAAAATGGATGCAAGTATTTTTAATCCCTTTATTTCGTAAGACAGAAACAATTGCAGATCAGGTAGCGGATTCTCTTATTGTAAAGGGATTTACAAAGTGTGAGTATGAGAAAGTAGAAATGGAAAAGTTTCATTTTATTGATGGAATTTCCCTACTTTGTTCTTTATATTTATTTTTATATGTCGTTTTAAAGAGGGTGATGTAGTTGCGATATTTGATGACATTCGCTTATAAAGGAACTTTTTTTTCGGGGTATCAAAAACAAAAGAATAAACGAACTGTGGAGGAAGAAATCGAGAAAGTACTTACAAGAATAAATCATAATAGAAGTGTGAAAATCTATGCAAGTGGGAGAACAGATGCGAAAGTGCATGCAATACATCAAAAAGCACACTTTGATTTTGAACTATGTGATGTAGAAAACTTAACTTATAAATTAAATAAAATGTTACCGAAAGATATTTATGTCCAAAACATAGAAAAAGTGGATGAGAGTTTTCATGCCAGATATACAGCAAAAAGAAAAACATATGTGTATAAAATGAATTGTGGAGAGTATAATCCGATTGAGGCAGATACTATTTATCAATATAATAGACCACTCCATGTAGAAAACATGGAGGAAGCAAGTAGATATTTTATTGGAGAACATGATTTTGCTTCATTTACTAAAGCGAGTAGGCAATATGAAAGTACAGTAAGAGAAATTTATGAAATAAAAATGTATAAAAAAGATTCTATTTTAGAAATAGAATTTACAGGGAATGGTTTTCTACAATATATGGTTAGAAATATGGTTGGATTTTTAATAGAAGTAGGAGAAGGAAAAAGAAAACCAATAGAGGTAGAAGAGGTTTTACAAAAGAAAGATAGAAGATATGCAGGCTTTACCGCAGAACCAGTAGGTCTGTATTTAAAAGATATAGAGTACCAAGAAGATACAAAATAGAAAAGTATCTTTTTTGTTATGAAATGTTGAATTCTGTCTAACTTTATCTTGCTATAGCTATAAAAAAGTGGTAATCTTTTTATAGAATAGGAGTGTGTCTTATGAAAAAAATATTAGGAGTAGTACTTATTATTTTATCTTTTGCAGTACCTTATGCAGAAGTAAAAGCAGAGTATGATCCTATTTTCTTAATAAAAGAGTATGTGGGGGTAGATAGTGAAGTAGCACAAGAAATCTTACAAAAAATAACAGATCTTGGTTACATCCATGGACATGGAATATGTGAAAATGCGACGGATATGGGATTTACATCGGAACATGTAGGACCCACTGGATATTGGATGGATTCAGTAGGAATGTGTCAACTAAGAAATGGTGGCTTGATAGGTTATCTAAATCGTATAACAGATCTTGATCTTTCAAATAAAAATATTAATCCTTCCTATGATAGTCCATATAGTGGATATAGTTTTTCTTTTTGGGGGCTTCCAAATGTAGTAAATTTTGATATTAGTTATAATGAACTACCAGGGTATTTAATATTTGGGAAAGATCTTTACAGTGATCTTAATGAAGCAAAGGTCAAAAGCATGAATATAAGTCATAATAAATTAAAATTTTTTACAATAGCACAGACCAGTTTTATGAATGTAAAAGATTTGGATTTATCTTACAATTTATTAAGTGAGTTTGAATTAAATCATGGATATTTAAAAAATTTATCACTTAATAATAATAATTTAACCAGTTTTACATTATCTGATTCTGCTTATTGTAGAGACTTAGAAACATTAAGATTAAATGATAATAATCTTACTAGCTTAGATTTGACAGGGTGTGAAAAATTAAAGACATTAACAGTTCAAAATAATAATTTATCTGACTTAGATGTAAGTAGTTATAAAGCATT
>CAPHZB010000039.1 GCA_948629335.1 uncultured Bacilli bacterium | reverse complement strand
CAACAAAAAATAAGTGAAAAATCACTTATTCTTTGGCATGGCTGTAAATACTAACCAATAAACTCTTAATCCTCTGTTCATGTACCATGAGAAAATTTTTATAGTACCCGTTATATCCAGGTTGCATTCTATAGTTTCCCTCATCGTCCATTCTAATAGCCTGATAGAATGGGGCAAGCCCTTCTTTGATTATAAGCTTTTCTATATTTTGATTTGTCTCATTGATATTCTTATTTATTTGGTTTAAGACAAAACTCTCACTTTGAAATAACATTTCTAACTCATTTCTTGACTTTGTTTCTGTTGTCATAATTTTTTTCCTCCCTTTTCTAAATCTTCTTCTAAATCATTTTCTTTCTTTCCAAAAGTTTCTGGTTTACTTCCTAATGTTGATTCTCCTCTCAATCGCGCTAATTCCTGTTTTAAAAATTCAATTTCTGCTTGCTGTTTCGTAATTGTTTCCTCTTGTTCTGTTAGTTTCTTACGTCTTTCCTGATACAACTTTTCATTTTCTGTAAAACTTCTTCTCTATTCATCTCTAGTTGCCTTTGTTTTTTTTCTTTTGCATTAAATAAACCCATTTTGTACTCTCCAATCTTTTCTTATTATTCCCAATTTATCACAATTCTATCATACCATAAATTAATAAAATTTCGTAATATTTCCTGTCGAAACATTATTTTCCTGTATTTATACGTAAACAAAATGTATAAAAAATAACTGAACTAAAATAAACAAAATTTGAAATTCCTACTATTCTTCCAATCAATTCTTCTTCATAAGAATAATAGCTAAATCATTTCATTTTATTAATAAAACTTGATCACTATTTTATTTACTATAAATAAAAAAAGCGCACTAAAGCACTTATTTACATACATACTCAGACTCATAAATGATTTTAATATCTGTACTATTATAATCCAGTAATTGAATAGTATCATTTTCATTTTTCGAATTCACTAAGATCACATGTTCCTCATTTGTTTCATTCTTCTTTCTTAGTTTATTAAAATGATAAATTGTCGTTTCTGTATATACTTTTTGATTATCATCAATTGTAGAAGTAAACACACGTCCAGAAATCACTTCTTTTTCAGGATTTGCACTCACCTCTTTAAATTCATTATAGGCTTCTTCTGTGTCAAATGTATACATAAATATGTCTTCTAACTTAGTAATAACACCTTTTTTAAAGCTATATTTCTTTGTATTTACAATTTTAGCATGATAATATTCATTATATGTTTCGTTTGTACATTCTAAAAATGTTTTTGTTTTTTCATTTCTATAATATAAAGCAAAGATTAGAACAATAATTTCAATAACAATAATAGCAATAGGAAGAAAAGGAATGTTTTTTTTCTTTGTAAGTGGTGGTATTTCCATAGAGTTTGACATTTTTTCCTCTTTTTGATTATTCTTTTCTTTTTTATTCTTTTTCTTTTTCAAATCTAATGGAATTTCATTTTCTAATTCTTTTTCTTGTTCCACTAGATTTATAAGTCCTTTTGAAAAAGACAGTTCCTCCTTAGGACTTCCCACTATATTTAGTCTTTTATTTTTTTCTTCTACAGGTCTTTGTAACCTTTCTTCTTTCGTATATTGTGTTTTTGGCATTGTTCTATTTTTCCCATTCTTATTTAGATTAGGAATAGGAGTAACATTTTCTTGATATTTAATTTTTGTTTCATTAAATGTTTCCGAATCATATTTTTGAAATTGCACATTTTTAGAAATGCCCTGTTTTTTTGTTACTTCTTTATAGTTATGATTTTTACCTAAATTTGGAATCATTTTTGGTTCCGTATTTTTATTTAAAGGTTCCATATTTTCCTCCTCTTTTCTATTTTAACATAAAAAAACACCTATTGTTTAAAAATAAAGTGCTTTTATTTATTAAATTTTATCTAAAGAGAAAATAAGTAAGAGTAAAAAATATTCCTGATGCGAAGCCTGTAATAAGGGCTAAAATAAGAGCATTCGTATATCCAGCTTGTTTTAATCTTTTCTTTACAAATTGTTTTTGTTTCTTTTTTTCCTCTTTTTCTATATATTTTTTATACATCTGTGTATATTTTGTGTAGAATTTTTTCTCATCTTCTGGAAGATTTTCTAATACTTCAGGATATTCATAATACATTTTTATTCTTTCCATTGCCTCTTCAACAGAAATAGTTAATTCTGTATCATGTGTTAAAGTAGAGGGAATATCTTCATAATCATTTTCGTAAATTTCTTCTAAATCGACATCTGCATTCTGTATATTCCCATTTGAAATTTCTATTGTTTCTTGATGATAAGACGCTTCATTTGGCTTTTGTACCATATATCCATTTTTTTCCATATTGTAATAAACTTCGTATATGTTTTTTAATTCATCTATGGCAAGCATATTTTCTAAATTAATGGCTTTTAAATGTAAAGGAACTACATTTTGTAATAAAATAGATAACTGTATTAATCTTTCTTCATCTAATTTTTCTAAGATATCTTTGTTATTCTCGATTTGCTTTATTGGAATAAATGTAAGTTGTGCATCCTTTTCCATTCGCTTTTTATTTAACATTTCTTCTGTATTTAAAGAGTTATTTTCTGTTTGGTATTCTTCGTTTTCTAATTGCATTTGTTTTAATTGCCGAACCAAACTTGTACCATCTTTGCTATTTTCTAAAACCACAGTTCTTCCTAAATAATCACTATAAAAGACAAATAACTCTTTTCCATTTTGTAAAAACTGATGTTTTATATTTGAAATATCAATTCCAAACGTTTTCGCAATAACTTCTTCTTCTTTTTCATCCGTTTTTTCTTGATTAAAGTATTCCTCTATCTTACGATTTTGTTCCTTTAAATCATTTTCATTCTGAAGTTCCACCAACATTTGTGTTAGAGTTTGATTTTTCTTTGCTTCTTCTACTAGATTATCTATTGCACCTTGTTCTAAAGTAGTTGGCTTGCGGTTTTGATCTATTTTATACGCATTATAAAAGTTTAGGTAAATTTGTACTATTTCTTTTGAAATCATAAATATTCCTCTTCCATTTCATTGAACTTCTCTACTTTGAATGATATTTCTTATGAAAATTAAGCTCTTCCTTTTTCTAAGTAGAAAGCTATTTATAAATCACAATTTATCCACACACATCTAGAAAGATCTCTTAAAATTATGTATTTCATACTATGATTAAGCATCAATATTGTCATTATTTATGAATTGCAAAACTGATTTCATACTTCAAATTTATCACTCCTTCATATTTTATCATTTCAGAAATTCTCTTACAGTATAAAATAAATAAAAATAGAAAAAAATACACTTTATTTACATAAGTTAACAAAGTTCTAAAGAATTATCATAGTTTCAATTTTCAAACTATCACTTTACAAATGAATTTCTTCTATAAAAACAATTATCCCTATAGTCTTTTTCAATTAATTTCTAACTATTATTGGATTTCTTGACTCTATTGTTGTAGCAGTTCTCAATTTTTCTAGCTTATTTGTTCCATTAAGGCTCCTGATTTAATATTTCAATCTAATCATTGTACATAGTTACAGAGATATAGGCATTCTCTGCTTGCCTACTATAATCTCTATGAATGAACGCATTACCTCTCTTAAGGCCTCTATAGGAACTCTGTTCTATCCATTCTTTCCCCATTTAAATTAATAATCACACTTGTTTTCATATTTCTTATTCAAAAATGCATAGTAATCTTCTAATACCAGAAATTATACCATTTTTGCACAAATAAATTGAAAATGTTACAAAAAAGCAATATATATGTTATAATCAATTCAGAAAGGACTCGAAAGTATGGCTAAAACTAAAGTTGGAGAGTTAATCGGGCGAGGTAGAGAAGAAAAGAATTTGTCAATGCGAGGGCTAGCAGAACTGGCAAGTATAAGTTCTTCTGATATATCAAGAATAGAATCAGGAAAACGTGAAGTACCTAATCCTAAACTACTTCGAAAAATAAGTAAATACATTGGTGTTAATTATAATGATTTAATGTATGCTTCTGGTTTAGGATCCCAAATTAGTCCACTTAATCCATATTTACTTGAACATTACTCTAAATTAAGGGGAAAAGAATTAAAAGAAGCAATGAATAGTATAGAAAGTTCTACTACAAATAATAAAGTAGTTATTGAATCATTAAAAAAAGCATCTCTTGATGCGGATGAGGAAAAGAAAAATGTATTATTAGAAACAATAGAGGATCTTGAATACCAAAATGAAACAAACGAAGAAATTATGAAAATATTAAATAGTAATGCTATTAAGGAGTTCAGAAATAGTAAATAGTTTAAAGAGATTAAATAAGATTCAAACTATTAGTCTAATATTGTTGATTATTTCATTTATTTTAGTTTGTTTTGGTATAAATAATAGTATGAATCTCTTTTGGGTATCTTTAGGATTAAATATATTTGGTTATTTAATGTTTATTATGAAATAATCTAAAGAGGGAAAAAACAGGAAATAGAAAAATAGATAAAAGTTATGATAAAAGTTATGATAAAAAATTAACTCGAAAATCATCAGAATTTATATTCTTTATGGTTGTAACATATTATTTAGTTATATATATTTGTCTAATTGTTGATATATGGATTGAAGATTTTATGTATCAATTTGGAACAATTTTGGGATTATTCAGTATGGCATTTATATATAACTTTTTATCACTAGCAATTGTTTATAGAACGATGGAAGAAGTAGAATTAATTTTAAAAGGAGGGAAAAAAATGAAAGATAAATATAATTTAACAAGAGAGCAAAATGTATTTATTACTAAAAGAAATATAGTAGATTATATATGGAAAAGTGCTAATTTAGAGGGTATTGGAGTAACATATCCTGAAACACAAACTATATACGATGGTGGAGTTGTAAATGGGCTTACAGTTGATAAAATAATTGCTATTAATAATTTAAAATATGCTTGGCAATTTATTTTAGAAAATGAGGATATTGAATATGATTATAATGCCTTATGCCATATTCATAAATTAGTTGCTGATAAATTAGTATTAGATCAAGAATTAGGAAGAATTAGAACTACACCTGTAAATATAGGTGGTACTAAATGGAAACCGCAATTTCCTATCGAAAGTCAAATTAAAGAGGAATTAAAAAGTTTATTAAATCAACCAGAAAAAACAAAGACTGAAATTGCTATTGAAATAATGCTATCAGTTATGAGAAGACAAATGTTTATTGATGGAAATAAAAGAGTTGCTATGTTATTTGCTAATAAAATAATGATAGATAATGGTTGCGGAATAATAACTATTGCACAAGATAATCAAGAAACTTTTTACGAAAAACTTATTAAATATTATGAAAGTGGAGATATGTCTGACTTAAAACAGTGGATTTATGACTATTGTATAGATGGCATTGACTTAAATCATAATTAGTAAATTACATTATGTCATTAAACTTTACTAAGGGCATAGTAAAAATTGTTTACATTTTGGAATAGAGAAGTTATTTGTAGAAAAGCCAATGAAAATGAGTTCTATTGAGGCAAAGGAATTGCAAGAACTGCTGATTTTAAAAATTGTCAGGTGCTGATTGGATCTATGAAAAAATTTAGTCCTTGCTATTTAAAAATAAAAGAAATAATGAATAGTTCCAAATTTGGAAAAACAAAGCAATTTAATGCTGGATTTTATATCACTTCTGGTAAGTTGGTTGGGATAATGCAATTTATCTTTAAAAAGGGTAGAATCCATACTTATTGTTATTTTATCTAATAAAATCCCATTGTTACCACTAAAAAAACAGATGATTAAATCTGTTTTTTTCTATTTACACAGTTTCAAATTGTGAATTATAAAGGGTTGCATAGAATCCACCTTTTTCTAATAATTCCTCATGTGTCCCTTGTTCAATAATATCCCCATGATCCATAACAAGAATTAAGTCGGCATTTCTAATCGTTGATAATCGATGCGCTATAATAAATGTCGTTCTACCTTTCATAACCTCATCCATCGCATTTTGGATTAAAATTTCGGTTCTTGTATCTACACTACTTGTTGCTTCATCCAAAATCAAAATTCTTGGATCTGATAAAATCGTTCGTGCTATGGTCAAAAGCTGCTTTTGTCCACCAGAGATATTGTTAGATTCTTCATTAAGTTCCATATTATAACCATCTGATAGAGTTTGAATAAAATGATGCACATGTGCTGCTTTGGCTGCATCAATTACTTCATCATCAGTGGCATCTAATCTTCCATATCTTAAATTTTCCATAATCGTTCCTGAAAATAACCATGTATCTTGTAAAACCATTCCAAACAAATTCTTGAATGTTTCATCATCTAAATGGTTAATATTTACACCATCAATCTTTATTTCTCCTTGATTTACCAAATAAAAGCGTAGTAATAATTTTACAATCGTCGTTTTACCAGCACCAGTAGGTCCAACAATTGCAATTTTAGAACCTGCCTTTATTTTCGCATTAAAATCATGAATGATAATGTTCTCATCATATCCAAAAGAAACATGTTTAAATTCTACATTTCCTTTTGGCTTTTCTAAAGACACTGGATTTTCTACCTTTGGAATTTCTGTTTCTTCTAAAAATTCGAAAACACGTTCAGCGGAAGCTATCATGGATTGAATCATATTTGATACTTGCGCTAATTGAGCAATTGGTTGTGTAAACTGTTTATTGTATTGGATAAACGACTGAATATTTCCAACCGTAATACGCCCCTTGATTGCATAGTAACCACCTAAAATAGCTACCATAACATATCCAATATTTCCAATAAAATTCATAATAGGATGCATCATACCTGATAAAAATTGACTTTTCCATCCTGTTTCATATAATTTTTGATTGTTTTGATTAAATTCTTCCAACATTTTATCTTCTGCATTAAATGCTTTAATTACTGTATAACCAGAATACATTTCTTCTACATTTCCGTTGACATGACCTAAATACTCTTGTTGATTTTTAAAATATTTTTGTGATTTAGATACAACTAAAGATACAATAATTCCTGAGATAGGAAGGATAATTAAAGATACAACTGTCATCATAACATTGATAGAAAACATCATGGCAAGCACGCCAACAATCGTTGTAATTGAAGTAACTAATTGTGTTGCTGTTTGATTTAAACTTTGTGATAAAGTATCAATATCATTTGTAATCACAGATAAAACTTCCCCATTCGTTTTCTTATCAAAATAAGAAAATGGTAATCGATGAATCTTTTCACTTAAATCATTTCTTAAACGAAATGTTAGTTTTTGCGAAACACCTGTCATAATAAATCCTTGAATATAGGAAAATATTGCACTTATAATGTATAAACATAGTAAGAAAATTAAGATTTCACCAATCTTTGAGAAATTAATTCCTGATCCACCATTTATTTTACTTACTAAACCATTAAAAAGTTCTGTTGTCGCATTTCCAAGGATTTTTGGCCCGACAATAGCAAAAATAGTAGACCCTATTGCAAAAGCCATAACCAAGAATATAGATACTTTATATTTAGAAACATATGCAAGTAGTTTCTTCATTGTTCCTTTAAAATCCTTTGCCTTTTCTACGGCTCTTGGTCCTGGACCATGCATTGGTGCTTTTGGTTTATTATTCATGTTCCAATTCCTCCTTTGAAAGTTGAGATAGAGCAATTTCTTTATACACATCACATGTTTTTAAAAGTTCTGCATGCTTTCCTATTCCAACAACTTTTCCTTGATCAAGTACAATAATCTGATCTGCATGTAAAATAGTACTAATTCGCTGCGCTACAATAAAAATAGTACTATCTTTTGTCACCTGCGTTAGTTCCTTACGTAATTTATGGTCTGTTTTATAATCAAGTGCTGAGAAAGAATCATCAAAGATATAAATCTCTGGATTCATAGCAATTGCCCTTGCAATAGATAATCTTTGCTTCTGTCCACCAGATACATTTGTACCCCCTTGACTAATCTCGCTATCGTATTTTCCTTCTTTTTCGCTAATAAATTCTTCTGATTGACTAATCTTAGCGGCCTTATATAAGTCTTCCTCAGAACCTTTCTCATTTCCAAATAAAATGTTTGATCTGATTGTTCCTGAGAATAACATTCCTTTTTGAGGCACATATCCGATTTTAGCACGTAAATCTTCTAATTTAACATCTCGAATATCCACTCCATCAATTAAGATCTTACCGCCTGTCACATCAAAAAATCTTGGAATTAAATTAATAAGTGTTGATTTTCCACTTCCAGTAGAACCGATAAAGGCCGTTGTTGTTCCTTTCGTTGCCTTAAAAGATATATTCGATAAAATATCTTCCTCTGCATCTGGGTACCTAAAATACACATCTTTAAATTCAACGGTTCCTTTTTTACTTTCATCAAATTCTTTTGTTTCTTTTTTATTTTTAACAGAAATATCCTTATTTAATACTTCTGCAACCCTTTTTATAGAAATCCATGCTCTTGGTAACATAATAGATACCATAGAAATCATTAGGAAAGACATGATAATCTGCATAGTATAAGTAATAAAAGCCATCAAATCTCCCACTTGCATTGTTCCTAAATCAACTTTTTTTGAACCTACCCAAATAATTAAAATACTAACGACATTCATAATAAACATCATGGTAGGCATCATAATTGTCATCAAACGGTTTACAAACAAATTTGTTTTTGTTAGATCTCTATTGGCATCTTCAAAACGTTTCTTCTCATGTTTTTCTGTTCGAAAAGCCCGAATAACAGAAAGTCCTGTAAGAATTTCACGTGATACTAAGTTTAGTTTATCAACAAGTTTTTGTACCCGTTGAAACTTTGGAAGCGCAAAAGCAAACAAAGTAATGACAAGACTTAAAATTAATCCAACAGCAAGAGCAATTACCCACGCCATAGAACTTCCACTTACTTTCGTAATTGCTCCAAATCCTAAAATAGGAGCATAAATTAAAATACGAAGTACCATTACAACTAACATCTGTATTTGTTGAATATCATTTGTAGACCTTGTAATTAAAGAGGCTTGAGATATTTCCTTAAATTCCTTACTAGAAAAATCCATAACTTTATGAACAACACTACTTCTTAAATCACGTGCCAAACGAGAACCTATTTGTGCTGACAAGAAAGTCACTAAAATGGCAAGAAGCATAATTAGGAAAGCAAGACCTACCATACGGATACCCTTATCAAACAAGTAAGATAGTTGTATCTGATCTAAATCGACATTCATTTTTTGATATTCTGTCTTTACACCTTGAATGGCCATTTGATCTAAAATAGAATCAGGCATTTCTTCTAAAGAGGAAGTTACTTCTTCAAACATTTTCTTTTTCTCTTCATCACTCATATAAGAAAATACTTGATAAATATCAGTGACTCCTGGTGCATTTTTTAAAATCTCATTCTTCACTTTTTGTACTTCTTCAGTATCCTGTTCCAAATTCATTGTTATAATTAAAGGAACCTTTAATACAGAAGATAATTCTTTTGTATTCTCTTTTAAGATATAGATATCTTCTTCCTCCAATAGAGGATATTTTTTGACATATTTCGCATATTCTTCTTTACTTAAACTATCCCTACTTATTTTTTCATAGGAATCTTCTAAAATAGATGCCTCACTATTTACCATAAGTGCTTTTAAATGCATATAGGTTTCTTCACTCATAGCATCCATTACATGTGTTTCAATTCCCCCCTGTTGAATACCAACGTTAACAATTTTCGATGTATAATCAGGAAGCATTAAATCACATTTTGCTTGAAAATATAACAAACAAACAACAATAACAATTGGTAACCATAATTTTTTTAATATTTTAGCTATTTTTCTCATTTTGTTTAACTCCTTTCAAACAATCTCTTATACGGATTAAATAATTATATATATTTGCTTTTTCTTCTTCTGTGAAAAGATGGCTATAGTATTCACATTCGCATTTTTTTAACTCCGCTATTTTATCATATGTCATTTTTCCCAAATGGGTAGTATATAAATGATAAATACGTTTATCTTTTGTATCTTTTTCCCTATAGATATAGCCCGCTTGTTCCATCCGATTAATTGCTTTTGCGATGGTTGATGCTTTTTTCTTGGTGTGAGAAACTAATTCATTTTGTATACCACCTTCATGATGAATAATATATCCTAATATCATTTCTTGTCCTGGATACAATCCAATTTCTTTTAATTTTGCATAATTTTTTTGAAAATTCAAAAGAATAATTTCTTTAAAAACTTGTTCTGCACTTGGTTTCATAATTCCTCCAATAGTTAGCCAACTAACATTTTATCGTTTATTATACATAAATGTCAATACATGAATATAATTTTTCTTCAATTACTTACTTCTATAGTTAGTACTTGTGTTTGATTCAGATGTCCTAATTCCTTTATTATAAAAAGAAAGTTCATAGTTAATCTTAGTTATTATTTAAGATAATTTTAAGAAAAAAGCTAATTTCATCTAACATTAGATCAATATTTTTAAATAATTACTGGTAAATAAAAAGATGTAAATAGTATCAATAATAAACATCATCGACAATTAAAATAGGTACCTATTACATATATGAAACAACTTGAATCCTTTATAAACAAAATATCCCGACATTTCTGACAGGATTTCAGGGGAAAATATTAATATCAGTTCATAGCAATTTAATATTTTTTATATAAAATAAGGCTTTTTATTTTCCTTAAATTTGATAAAGTTTAGTAAAATACTTTTAATTTTTCAATTTAGTATCTAGTTTTAGTATCTAAAATTTTTTTATTCACTAAAATGATATGCTAATCCATATGGTGAATTTTCATAATATATAGTATTAATATCATCCATAAAAAAGTCACTTTTAAGAACACCAACATCTAATTCTTCGCAACCATTAAAAAGA
Organism: uncultured Bacilli bacterium; assembly: GCA_948629335.1. Taxonomy (GTDB): domain Bacteria; phylum Bacillota_I; class Bacilli_A; order RF39; family UBA660; genus CATOJL01. Next base: position 2,391 of record CAPHZB010000039.1, on the reverse strand, counting down.
TATACTTCCTGGCTTTGATTTTTATATTCTTTTAAAATATCTTGTTCTGGTAAACAAACATCTCCATTTTGATAATTAGTAATAGCACAAACTGTAGTTTCTGTTATATTTACTAAGTCAAAAATTTTTTTAGTGGAATGCGACCCATGATGAGGAGCTTTAATAAAAGCAACATTATCCAAAAATACATTATCTTTTAATAAAGTACGAATTGAATTATCTTCTATATCTGCACCATAAACAAAAATATTTCCATTAAAAGATATTACAATAGCAACTGAGAAATCATTAATATTTGAATTTTTTGTGAATTTATTATTAGCTAATGTTTTTGAATTTGGTGTTAGACAACTTATATCTAACTCTATTTTTTCTCCATTCCATGAAAGATTATATTTTTTAAGACATTTATTAAATTCACCGTATATTATTTATCCATTTTTACTTTTGCCATTAATATTTATTTTTGAAAAAAAGTCATAATCTTCTTTACAATTTTCTGGAATTTTATCAACTATGCTCTGATCTATATTTGGAAAAATAATTTTAGAATTAATATTACAAAATAAATCTAAAATTCTTTTTATCCCAACACTATGATCTTTATGAGGATGTGTCCAAACCAAAAAATCTAAAGTTTTTACCTTATTTTTTTCTAATATTTTTATTGTTTCGTTAGCACTTCTTTCATAAGAATCTATAACCATAGAAAAAATAACATCATCATCTTGCTTAAATAAAACTACAATACTCTCTCCCTCTTTTTTATATCCGATAACATAATTTTCTAAAACTATTTTTTTACTTACTGGTGAAATAATAATTGTTTCTGAATTAAACACTTTTCTTTTTTACTATTGTAGCAGTTTTATTTTTCTTTTGAACATTACTTTTTATATTAATATTTGAATTAAAATTATTTGAAAAACTTTTAACAATATTATTTTGAATTTGATCACTTATTTTATTCTTTCCAATCATTGAACCACTACTGAAATTATAATCAAAACTATTAATTCGCTCCATTTTTTAATCCTCCTAAAATACCATCGTTTTTACTTTCATCTTTTAAAATATCGTATAAAGAATCATTAATAACATCACAATATTCATCAAAAATTTTTGAATTAATCTGATTACATTCCTCAATCAATGCAATATTTTCCTCATCACCAGTAAATCTTTTATATAAATCGATGTCCCAAATAAAACTATATGCATTTTTTATCTCATTCCCTGGAATTTTAAATTTACCCTTTATTATCTTTATGTTCTTATTAAGTGACAAATTCTCAGCCCCATAAAAAGGTCTAAATGAATATTCTAAAATCATTTCTTTTTCTTTTTCATCTATATATATATAATCATTTAAATATGTATTGTTGAAATAATTTACAACATAATCTTTGCTAGACACTATTAACTCATTAATTTTTCTTATTCCTAATCTACTTAATTTTAAATTTGAAATTCCCTTTATAACATTTATTGCTCCATCAAATAAACAAAAATAATCCTCTATACCATTATAGCCAGTGAATTCTTCTTTATCAAAGATTAGCATGTTTTGATTAATGATAAATTTACATGAATCATCAGAATTTACAAATTCATAATTTTGTATTATTTCTATATTTTTTTTCAACATAAAACTTTCAGTAATCAATGGTTCTGGATCATTTATATCGAAAATCACATTTGTAGTAGTATAATGATTATATGAATACCCCTTCTCCCTAAAGTATTTTTCTAATTCTTCCAAAACATTATCGAAATGTTCTAGTGGATAAAAATCTATTCTAAAAATTTCTTTTGCTAAAGTATTACGTCTGATTTCGGTTCTTATGTAGTCATTTTTTCTATTCTCCATACATATTCCTCCTATCATCCTATTAAATTATATCATAAATAATCTAATTGATAACATAATTTTTTTCGTATTATTTTACAACTTTTTTTTGAATTAGAAAAGTAAATGCACCTATTTTTCAGGATAAATGCATAAGTTTATGAAACTTATGTGTTTTTCAATTGCTTTATACTCTCTACATCTTGCAATTTAAAGATATTTTCTATTTCGTTTTCAAAATCAAAAGATAAGTCTGTTCTAATTAAATTCAAACTTTTTTTATAGTATGTTTGGACAAATTTTAAGATTGCTAGTGCTATTCTTCTTATTATCCCTAAATTTTTTTCTAATGTTTTATTTTTATTTTCTTTAAATACTATATCTAGTGGAGCATGTAAATTATTTTCTATTCCCCATTCATTTCGTACACTTTTAGAAAGCAACTCTATATCATTTTCAAAACTTACTATATAATATCTATCTTCTAGGCTCAATTGCAGTGTTTGTGGGTAACAAAATAAAGGGAGACTAAGGAGAATAAG
>CAPHZB010000038.1 GCA_948629335.1 uncultured Bacilli bacterium | reverse complement strand
GGAATGGAGAATAAAATATGAGTGAAAAGAAAAAACATAGAGTGATAATAGGAATCGAGTTATTTTTACTATGTATGATTATAGCAACACTAAGTATAAATGCAGCAAGCGCAAATCCCCCATCAAACGGAGTAAGTTATAATAAAAATGGGCAAGTAACGGTAGAGAATGCATTAGATAATTTATATAGTAAAGCGAACTATGGAGATGCGAAAGCTAGTGAAATATTAAAAGGAAAGAAAGCCTTAGTAGGAGGAAAAGAAGTAGTAGGGACATTTACATGTCCGACCCTTGCAAGTCTTACCCCTGGGGATGCGACACCTGAAAATATAGATAAAGGAAAAATAGCTTGGGTGAATGGAAATAAAGTTATAGGAACATATGGATTATTAGCAGATAAAGTAAAATTAGGAGATTATATAAGTTATACGCCAAAAAGAACATCACATTTAATTCCTAAAGCATATACAGGTTGGTCTTCAGATCAAACAATCAATCCAAGTGAATTAAACTTATGGAGGGTTATACGAAAAAATGAGGATGGAACGATAGATATGGTATCAGAGAATGTTTCAAGTAATGAAGTGAGTTTTTATGGGCCGTTTGAATTTACTAAATATGCAGATACTTTAAATATGATAGCATATGCATATGAAACAGTTGGTATAACAGTCGGTTCAAGAAATATGGGTTTCGATGATACAAAAGAGTACCAAGAATGTTATAAAACAGATATGGAATTAGTAGAAACAGCTATAGGAACATTGACTGTGCCAAAAGTTCCAAATTCTTGGGAGTATAGTTACTGGTTATCTTCTATGAGGGAAGACGATATTGGTTTACTCGTTAAGGTACAACATGCTCTGGATGTTGCTCACAGAGATGTTTATGTAAGTGCTTCTGGTAATATTTATAATTATGGTGCTTCTGCTTATGTTCGACCTATTGTAATTTTAAAACCAAGTTTGAAAATAACAGGAGGAGATGGGACGGAGAATTCACCATATACTTTAGGGGTATAAGAATAATTATGTATTATATTAGTTAAGATTGGATAATAAATGAAGCGATAAAGAAAGTGAGGGAGTAAATGTTAAAAAATAGAAGGAATAGAATTGTAGTAGGAATAGAATTATTGCTTTTATGCATGATTGTAACAACATTAAGTACAAATGCAATAGGTATTAATATAGCATCGAATGGGGTAAGCTACAATAAAAATAATCAGTCAACTGTACAAGATGCCATAAACGATTTATATAGTAAAGTAGTGTATGGAGATGCTACATCAAATGAGATATTAAGTGGAAAGAAAGCCTTAGTAGGAGGAAAAGAAGTAGTAGGGACATTTACATGCCCAACGCTTGCAAGTCTTACTTTTGGAGATGTAACCCCAGAAAATATAGATGAGGGAAAAATTGCCTGGGTAAAAGGGGAAAGACTAGTCGGCACAAAAAGATTATTAGCAGATCAGGTTGAATTAGGAGATTATATCAGTTATCATGCACAGGGAGGATATGATATGCCTAGTCTTGCGACTGATGGATTTGGTCAATATCAAGATGTCTTATTATATGAGTTAGATTTATGGAGAGTTATACGAAAAAATGAGGATGGAACAGTAGATATAGTGTCGTCTTTCATATCCTCTAGTGAAATAGGTTTTATGAGTCGTGATTATAAAAATTTTATAGGGGAATTGAATAGAATCGCGAAGGCTTATGAAACAAAAGGGTTAACCGTAGGATCAAGAGCTATGGGATATGGCAGGGATGAAGAGCTAGAATATATAACTGCAGATGTATCAGATGAGGGTTATAAGTCAGATGTAAATTTGATAGAAATGGTCATAGGTTCGTTGAAAGCAATGAAAGCTGATAACAGTAGAGATTATCATGGTTACTGGCTAGCTTCTCGTGGTAAGGATTATAGACTTCGGAAGGTTATAAATGGACAAGTAACATTAACTGATGAATCACTAAATCCAAGTTCTCCTGGTTTGGGTGAAAGTGCTAGTATTCGTCCTATCGTAGTACTAAGATCAGATTTAAAAATCACAGGAGGAAATGGAACAAAAGAATCCCCATATACATTAGGTGTATAAAATACACAATAGAAGATAACAGAACAGAGGCTAGTTCCTCTTTTTTTGTGTGTAACGAACTTATTTCATTTAATTTGTGCATTCTTAATTTACTAATGTATTGCTCTTTTACAATTACTTTATATAGATTATAAATTTTTAAATAATATTTCATAAATAATTGCCACGTGAGGGGAATTTTTGTTATAATAGTTTCAGAATAATAGGAGGCTAGAGGTATGAATAAGGTTTTAGTTACTATTTGTGTTCCACTTGTTGAGAAAAGGTTTGATGTTTACATTCCAATCAATAAGAAAATAGGATATATTAAAATCTTATTAGAAAGTGTGATGCCAGATTTGTCCGAGGGAAACTTTAAGAGTGTCTTATCTATTTTATACAACAAGACAACTGGTATGGAATATGATGAAGACATTCTAGTGAAAGATTCCGATATTCGAAATGGAACACAATTACTTTTACTATAGGAGGTGAAGAAATGTCTGGAAATTTATATGTAAATACAGAAACAGCAAATACGACAGGGAATATACTTGCAGAAAAAGCAGAAACGTTAAAATCAAAATTAGATGCAGTATATTCTTGTAATGAAGAAATAAAAACTTCTTTTTTAGGTAGTGATGCAACAAAATATACAAATGCTGTAGATGAAATGAAAGATGCAATGTATAGCCTACAATCAACTATTGAAAAAACGGGAGTTTATTTACAAGAAGTATCTAAAGCTTATGCAGAAGCACGTTCTACTAACGAAAGTGCAATTAATGGATAAAAGATGGAAGGAGAATGTATATGACAGGTTCAGAATCACAATTAACCTATCAACGAATACTGGATATAGCAGATGAACTTACAACATTAAAAGGAGAAATAACAACATTACTTGAAGATGAGGTAAGAACACAATATGAAAAAATTGCAAATGACAGTAAAACAGTTTGGGAAGGTGATGCAGCAGTTGAGGCAAGAAGTCAATTCAATAGTTTAATGGCAACATTTGAACAATTTGAAAAGGCAGTAGAAGATCAATATACTTGGTTAAGAGGCGCTGTAGCAAATTATCAAGCTGTTGACAAGGCAGCCCAAGCTGGTATTAATGGGTAGTTTGAACTCTTAGATAAGAGTTCTTTCACAAAAGAATACTTAGTAAAAGTATTCCTTTGTGAGGGAAGGGTATAAATAATGATTACAATTGATAACGTACAGATAAAAAAAGTAGTAGATACTTTTGTAAACTGTAAGGAAGAGTTAGACACAAAAATTTTAAATATAGAAGAAATTATAGATAACATAACAACAGCTTGGAATGGATCAGACGAAACAAAATTAATAGAGGTTTTAAGAGAAAAATATGTGACAGGGTTAAAAGATTTAAGTAATTGCTTGGAAGAATATACCAAATATATAGATTCTACTGTAGATGCTTTCAATCTTTTAGATGATACATTTTCATCAAAGAAAATAGAGGTTTAGGTGATATTATGCATGAAGCGATTTCTAGAGTTGAATATAAAGTAGTTGAAGAATATAACAATAATCTTCATCAAAAAGCACTAGAAATGAATAAATTATTTGAAACAATTAAAATAACAGCCAGAATATTAGAGGATGAATCAAATTTTAGTGGTAAGGGAAAAGAATACTTCACAAAAAAGTTAAATGAATTCATGTCCAATTTTGATGAAATATATAAAGAAATAGAAAATTGTGTTATCTATATTGCAGCATGTTCTGATGGATATCAGGCAATAGATAGTAAAGTGGCAAAGGATATATTAGAAAATCTAAATTTGTCCGAATTATCTTTAAAACAGTCAACTATTTTTCATTAAAGTAGAATAAAAAGTAGAAATCATAAAAAGGATAGTGGGTGACGTATGGCATATTTATATAGTAATTTTAATGTAGTAAAGGCAAAAGCAGATTTAAGTAATAATATATCGAATGTAACTACTGCTATAGAAGAAGAACTAATGAGTGATATTATGAATAGTGCGGTTTGGTCATCCGCTAGTCGCGATACACTTTATGAAGCATTTGATGTTATGGTCAATACAAGATATCCACATTTAAAAGCAAAATTAGAAAGCGCAATGGGAATTTTAAATGATATAGAACAATATAAAAAGCATGTAGCAGAGATAGAAAAAAGATTGGCAAAAATCAAAACCTTAAAACCAGGAGAATGGGTAACAGAAAAAGATGAGGAAGGCAATGATAAACAGGTGTATCATGAAAATGATAATGCAGAAATTGCACGGTTAAGAGCGGAAATCAAAGAACATGAAGCGATGTTAGAGCACTATAAACATTTAATTGATAGTGCGCTTCAAAGCTTTTAAAAAGAGGTGAAAATATGGCTAGTTATACAATTCAAAAAATAGATACAGCGCTTTTAGAAGAATATGTCTCAAAATTACAAGACAGTTTTTCTTCTTTTAAAACTAGTCATAATGATTATAAAAATTCATATTTGATGCAGAAAACTGAAGCCTCTCTCGTATCTATGGCTGATAAAATTGATGAAATATATAAAGAATTAGAAACCGGCTATGAGAATATTTTAAAGTGGTGGAAAGATTATAATGAAAATGCAGTAGGATTAGATCAATGTATTGCTAGAAAAGGAAATCGAATTAAAGAAGGTGTTTTATCTTCTTTTGCAAGTGCACATTTTTCTGATCTATCTACATACAAATTAACCATGTCCAATGTGATTGCATATAACTATAAAAATAATGCTCAATATACCTATAATGTGAATGCAAAAACATCTTTAACGGGAACGAATGATATTCATAAGGAAGAAAACACTAACCCTTCTATGGAACAAATCCATAGTCAGATGGAAGCAAGCGTTACTGGTGCAACAAAGGTTAGACTTGCTAATGCATTTGCAAACAGTGCATCTATCATAAAAGATGTAGTGATGAATAATAAGATAGAGTCTTCTCTTTCTCAAGAAAAATTCCAGTATAAACCAAGAGATTTAACGGAATACAAAAGTGTATTATCAGAAGAAGAATGGCAAAACCTGTTAGAGGAAGAAAAGCAAATGGGAATGCAAGTGGCCACTTTGAAAAATCAAAATGAAGATTTGAAAGGGGCATTGGGAAGATTACAATATAAATATGGACAAGTGTGCTTTACTGCAAATAACATGTACCAAGGACAAGTAAGACCACTACCAGAGGAATGGTTAAACTACTTAGATAAAGAGATGGCAACGAAAATTCGAAATGCACAAGCAAATACAATTGATTATACAACTGTATTCAACCAAATATTGATGGATAAGACAGGGTGTAAAAATTATGAGAAATATTTAGGAAAAGTAGAAGAATTAAAAACAAACATAAGTGAAATGGAAGGATCAATTCAATATTTAGAACAGTTATATAAAGTATTACCTTATGTATGTATTAGTGGAACGAAGGATTACCATTTATTTTCTAAAGAAAATAAATATAATTATAATCTAGATTATAATGCTTACAAATTAATGGAGGAAGCTTATTCTATGCATCAGGAATCTCTTCCAACTTTTACATTAGATAAAGATTATATACAAAAAAGAAATTTAGAATTTGTGAGTCGTTTTAAAAAATTAGGTATCAGTGAAGTAGAAGATTTTGAAGAATTTTCAACGACTTATTTTTTGAGTGAAGAAAACAGAAAAATGTACTTTTATTTAAAAGAAAAAGATCCTTCTTTAGCAAATAAATATATCACTGAGTTAAGTGATACAATTAACCAAGCTAAAGGAGCAGCTGAAGCGATTTTATTTTTAGAGAATCTAGATGAAAATAAAGTAATGAATTTTCTTAAAACGTTTAATCAAGGAACAGGGGATGGAATTCAAACATTTTTTGATGGATTAGAAAATGTAATAAAAGCAGATGGCGTTTTATCTGTAGAAGATTATAAGAAAATTGTAATCTTACAAATTTTATCGGAAGATCAAGCTTTAAAAAAAGCCCTACTTAAGGATAAAGAAAATTTGCAGATAGAAAGAAATAGGAAAATGCTAGAATTACTTACGATAGCAGAAGAAAGAAATTATAAAAAGTATTTACCAGGTACTTATCAATTTTCAACATCTTTTGGAAATATGATACCATCAATTGCAGCTAGTGCGATTACAAGCTTTTTTGCAACACCAGCAGGAGGAGCTGCCGTTATGGGAGGAACGACAGGAAGTTCCGCTATTGCAACTCAGGCAGTAGGAAAAGTAGTGGGAACAGGATTAATGGGATTATCGGCAACTGGAAATGCAACAGAAGGAGCGATGCAACAGGGATATGGAAAATTTGAATCTTATGTCTATGGGGCATTCAATGGATTAAGTGAAGCCACTTTACAATACTTTTTAGGAAGTATTCCAGGACTCAGTCGTTTAGAAGGTTTTACATTAGGAAGACTTTTAAGTGAAGGAATAGAAGAAGGTTCACAAGAATATGTGGATGCTATTTTAAGAAAATGTATTTTAGGGCAAGAGATTGATATAGAAGAGGTAATCCAAAATTCAGGAAGATCATTTTTAATGGGAGTTACGATGTCTGCATTCATAAATGGAGGGCAAACAGTAATTCGCTATGGCGGTAAGAAAGTAGTTCTTACTATGGATAAAATTAGTCAAATGTATAAAAGTGGAGATGTTGAAACTATATTGTCCTCTATTCAAGACAATGATGCAATTTCAAATAATTTAGAAATACTTCAAGATAAAATTGGTGAGGATATGTTCATTGTGGATGATTCTGAAGATGTAGATGCAACAGGAAAATATGTTCCTATTAAGAATTTGTTAGCAGTCATTCAAGATGAAAATATTTATAATAAATTTAGTACGGATTTTGAACAAAATTTAGAATTTTTTGGTAGGATAGATAAAAGTGATTATTTCTTAGGTATAGAGCAGTTGTTGCAAACTTTAACAAAAAATCAATATGATGTTGAATTTACGCCAGTAGAAATAGAACGTGCAAATACTCTTATAGAGCAATTTCATACGTTAAAAGAAACTCCAAGGGTGTTTGAAAACATGCAAGATTTTATTAAGGCAGATTTAAGTCAGACAATTGCCAATCATACAGTCATAAATGGAATGCAAATAGATACAAAAGAAGCACGTCAAATGCAATCAAGTATTCAATATTATTTGAAATATTGTGGGAAAATTAATGAAAGTATAGCTTTAAAAATGAATGATCCTAAGCAATATTTTATAGCAAAAATAAGAACACTATTATTTGAAGTGAAAAAAGTTGAGGAATTAAAGAATCTAGTGAGTGCAATAGATATTTCGAGGGCACATTCTGGAAATATTGATTTTTATCAACTATTGCCTTTAATGAATCAAAGTTTAACTGAAACAGATAAGACAAATATTTATAATATGTTGGGAAATTCTGATATCTTATTTAATAAAATTAGTAAGCCTGAGATTGATGCAATAAAATTATATACTGCAACAGCTGGACCATTTCTAGTTGCATATCAAAGAAATGCAAAAACCAAATTTCGGGGTTCAGTATGTGATGGCACAGATGTAGAGAGAATACAAAAAGATTTGGCAAACTGTTTTGAGTATTGTATATCTAAGAATATACTGACAGATGAAAATTTTGATATAATTGCTTCTATAGAGGGCTTAGAAAATGCAATGCAAAGTGTAATTAAAAAATCGGGGCCAGTACAGGAAAGTTTAAAAGTCTATCGTGCCGTAGAAGATTTATACTTTGATGGCAAAGCCATAATTCCTAAAATTGGGACAAGATTTAATGATCCTGCCTTTGTAAGTACTGCTTTATTAGAACAAGGTGCAATGAAAAATAGAAAAATCTTCATGGAAATAGATGTACCTGCTGGTGCTAAAGGAGCTTATATAGAACCTTTCTCTGGGATACGTCATTATGGACAACAGGAGTTTTTATTAGATAAAAATCAAACTTTTGAGATTACTGGGATGGAATGTACGAAGGATGGTCAAATTAAATTACAAGCCAAGGTAGTTTTAATGAATGAGATAACAGCTTATGAATTAGATACAGTTCACTTTAAAAATAAAACAAAATTATATGATAGATATTATAAAAATAAAGTAGGGGTAAATCAGGTTGAACTAAATGACGTAATAGCAAAAATGAAACAAGAGAATTTAATGGACCGTTTTCACGAAGAAATTGTTGATTTGAATAAAAAGGGATTATATAATTTTAATTTTGCTGAGCATAATCAGGATCATGCTGAAAGAGTATTGTTTTATGCAATGTATTTAGGAAATTTATTAGGAATGGAAGCTAAAAATTATGATGTTTTGGTGGAAGCAGCAAAGTTTCATGATATAGGAAGAGGAATTTCTAAAGATAATCATGCATTAGCCTCTGCTATGCAAATGGATGCAGTGCTGCAAAATAAATATGAAACGAATGACTTAAGTTTAATAAAAGCAGCTATTGAACTTCATGAGATGAATTATGAAAATAATCTTAATGTTTTTTGGAATATTTGTCAGAAATATAATATAGACAACAATCAAGTGAATGATTTATATCAAGTAGCAAATGTTTTAAAAGATGCGGATGCTCTGGATCGAATTCGATTTCCAGGAAACTTGAAACAGGAATATTTGCGTACAAATGAGGCAAAATCTATGATAAAAGCAGTAAATGAATTTCATGAAATACGTGGCGAAAAGAAATTGAAAGACATGTTGAATTCAAACACTATAGATACAAATGTAAAATTATATATACAGAATGCTATAAAAAATGGAGAATCAGCCTATAGAACTTGGTTTAATTTGCATTATAAAGCAAATTGGTAGAAAAGGAGTGTTTATGAAGGAAGAAAATATAAATGAATTGGATAGGTTTTCTACAGATTTTCGTTATGTAAAAATTTTAAATGAAAACAAAAATGATAAGCAGATAAGTGAAAAACCGGAGATTGGAGATTTAGTAAAAATTATAAATCGCGATTTCTGGATTAGAGTTACACATACAAATTATGATTTCAAAACCGTGGTAAATACAGAATATGCGGGGTTGGCTAAAAATAATGAATCTGGGAATATAATTTTGTTTAATCAAACAGATATTTTGGAAATAATGAAGGAAAAAGATAAAATAAGATAATCAATTACATAAAAGAATAAGAGGTGTATTATGTTAGTATCAATGATAAAAGATGGAAAATTAATGAATACAACATTGCCCAATAACATATATGGGAATTATTGGATTACAGATTATGACCACAATAATGTAGAATTCAATTTAATTAATATTGAGGCAAAAGAAAATAAATGGTTTCTTCGTAGTAATGAAGACTATGTTGTTTATGAAGGAGATATTGTTAGAGAAGGAACGTATCTAGAAGATTATCATTTTTATACCATTGGAAATATTCATTCTAAAAATAAACAAACTAGAGTTTACATTTATTGCAGTCCTGAAAATGATACAACAAATACATTTATCGATATTACAGAAACACCAATTTTATCAATAGGGAAAAAGGAAACGAATATGATTTCTTACAATTCCCTAAGTGTCAATGAAGAACATGCCCTATTAAAATTTGAAAATGGAGTTTATTCGGTTCAAGATTTAAATAGTAGTAATGGTGTGTTTGTGAATAATCAAAAAATTAAAGGGACATGTACTCTAGAATTTGGTGATATTCTTTTTATTATGGGCTTAAAAATAATTGTTATGAAGGATAAAGAAGGACCTTATATTATTGTAAATAATCCTTTAAATTTAGTAACCTTTCATTCAATGAAATTAGTTAATAAAACATTTCCTCAAAAAGAAAACAAGAAAGAATGGCTTACAGAAGATGCCTACGATGTACAACTTTATGATTCAAAAGACTATTTCTATTCTTCTCCTCATTTTAAATCGAATTTAGATTCGAAAAAGATTGTAATTGATTCCCCTCCTAGTGAGGAAAAAATAGATGAAACCCCAATGATATATGTCGTTGGGCCAATGCTTACAATGGGTATGACATCTTGTGTAACAGCACTTGTTACTTTAAATAGTGTGATGAATGAAGGAAGAAGTATTACATCTGCTATGCCTTCTTTAGTCATTTGTGGCGCCATGTTAATGAGTATGGTGTTTTGGCCTATCTTAAATCGACGTTATGAAAAAAAGAAAAAGAAAAAAAGAGAAGTAAAGCGACAAGAAAAATATAGTAAATATATTGAGAAAAAGCGAATCGAAATTCAAAGAGAAGTCGAAGTGCAAACGAATATTGCGAGAAATAACCACGTGTCTTTGAAAGAATGTGAAGCTATTATTTTAAACCGAAAGAGAAATTTATGGGAACGTCATGTGGGAGAAGATGATTTTCTATCTGTGAGTTTAGGGGTTGGAAATATTCCTGCAAAAATAGAAATACAATATCCAGAAGAACATTTTTCTATGGATGATGATAATCTAAAAGAGATGGTTTATAGTTTAGGAAGTGAACCAAAAGAATTAATGGGTGTTCCAATTCTTACCTCCTTTGCAAAAACAAAGGCAACAGCCATTATAGGTGATTTTCCTTTAGTGAAATTGTTTATGGATGGTATTCTTTTACAACTTTTTACATTTCATTCGTATGATGAACTGAAAATTATGATGGTTACAAACCAAAACCATGAAAGTGAATGGGAATATCTAAAAAATGCTCCTCATCTTTTTAATAATGATAAAAGTATTCGTTATTTTGGAACAAATCAGATGGAAATCAAAGAATTAATGTATGAACTAGAAAAAGTGTATCAATCTAGAATAAGTGCTGAAGGAAAAAAAGCAAAAATTAAAACACATTATTTGATTATTACAGATCATTTTCGATTACTTAGAACCTTTGATACAGTTAAACATATTTTAGCTGATGATACAGATAATTTGGGAATTAGTTTTATTATTATCAACCAAGATTTATCAGCGGTTCCAAGCGAATGTGCTCATATTATTAATATTGCAGAAAATAATTCATTTATGATTGAAAAAATATTAAATAGTAGTAACAATGTAGCTTTTCGGCTAGACTTAAATCCTTATATTCATAAAGATGCCTATATAAAAACATTGGCTAATACGCCATTAGAACTTGACTTATCTAGTGGTGAAGCTATTCCAAATAAATACGGATTTCTAGAAATGTATGATGTAGGAAAAATTGAACAGCTCAATATCATTAATCGTTGGATGAAGAATAGTCCGATTCATTCTTTACAAGTTCCTATTGGAATTGGGGCAAGTGGTGATATTATCACACTGGATTTACATGAGAAGTATCATGGTCCTCATGGACTTATTGCAGGAACAACAGGAAGTGGAAAAAGCGAATTCATTATTACGTATATATTATCCCTTGCCGTTAATTTCCATCCAGAGGAAGTACAATTTATTTTGATTGATTATAAAGGTGGCGGTCTTGCTTTAGCATTCGTTAACAATGAAACTGGTGTTAGGCTTCCTCACCTTTCTGGAACAATTACGAATTTAGATACAAATGAAATTAATAGGTCACTTGCTTCTATTGAAAGTGAATTAAAAAGAAGGCAGAGAATGTTTAATGAAGCACGTGAAAAATCAAATGATAGTACGATTGATATTTATAAGTATCAAAAATTATATCGTGAGGGAAAAGTAAGTGAACCTATTTCGCATCTTTTTATTATTTGTGATGAATTCGCAGAGTTAAAAACACAACAAAGTGAATTTATGCAACAGTTAATTAGTACAGCTCGTGTGGGAAGAAGTTTAGGTGTTCATTTAATTCTGGCTACACAAAAACCATCTGGTGTTGTTGATTCTCAGATTTGGAGTAATACAAGATTTCGGGTTTGCCTTAAAGTACAAGAAAAATCAGATTCTTCAGAAGTAATCAAATGTCCTGATGCAGCTTATTTAAAAGATACAGGAAGATTTTATTTGCAAGTTGGGTATAATGAAATTTTTCAGTTAGGACAGGCAGCCTATGCGGGAGGTGCTTATATTCCTTCTGAAAAAAGAAAAAAGACAATCGATACCTCAATAAACTTTATTGACAATGTTGGACATACGATAAAATCAATTGATTATGAAGTGGAACCTATTGCCAGTCCTGTAAAGGGGGAAGAGTTATCGAATATTGTAAAATATTTATCTATGCTTGCAAAAAATCAAAATATTTCTATTCGAAAACTTTGGCTAGATAAAATACCAACATTTATTCTTTTGGATAACTTAAAAATGAAATACGAGAAGAAGGAAGAATTATTTGCTTTAAATCCAATTGTTGGAGAATATGATCTTCCAGCTAGACAAATGCAGATGCCACTTACTGTTCCTCTTAGTAAAGAAGGAAATGTTTGTATTTATGGTTTTTCTGGAAGTGGAAAAGAAAATTTTCTTACAACATTTATCTATTCTTTAATGCAGGAGAAAACAAGCAAAGAAGTGAATATTTATATTTTAGATTTTGGTTCTGAGGCGTTACAAAGTTTTAAAGAAGCAAAGATAGTAGGGGATTATGTAACTTCTTTAGATGAAGAAAAAATTGCGAATCTATTTAAAATGTTAGATCAAGAAATGGAAGATAGAAAGAAGAAATTTCAAGAATATAGCGGGGATTTCAAAACATATATTAAAAATAGTGGAAATACACTCCCAAATATAGTTATTATTATTAATAATTATGAGGTATATGATGATATGTATAATACTTATGAGGAGGAGTTGAATGATCTAACACGTGATGGTGTTAAATATGGAATCTACTTTGTATTTACTTCTTCTACAACCAATGGATTAAAATTAAAACTAAGACAAAATATAAATCAAATTTTTGTATTGCAACAAACAAATGAATCAGATTATTCTACTTTACTAGGAAACGTAAAGAAACGTTATCCATCGAAAGCTTTTGGTAGGGGTATTGTAAAATTAGATGATATTTATGAATTTCAAACAGCATCTGTTTGTGAAAAGGATAATATTTCTTCATTTGTTAAAATGAAAAGCAGTGAAATTATGGGTGAGAAAGCAAAATCAATTCCTGTTCTTCCAAATAGAATAAATAAGAAAATGATAGAATCTTATCAAGAAGCGGGTTCTGTTGTTGTTGGAATCGAGAAGAATACGTTACAAATTTCTCATTATGATTATATGAAAAATACTTGTGATTTGATTTCAATGCAAGATATTGAAATTTGCCCTAAATTTATTATTCCTTTCTTAGAACAATTACAAAGTTCGCATGTTACTTTATATGTGCTTAATGCTGAGAATTTACATCTTGGAAATACAATTTCAAATATGTATACTTCTAAATTTGATGAGTTCGTAACGACACTTTCTAATGCATTAAAAAATCAACTTACTACTTATCAAAATAAAAATCTAAAAGGAAAATTTGCCCCTGTTTTAGTAGTAATTATAGGACTTGAAAGTTTAAAAGAACAATTAAGTGATGAGAATAAGACAAAGATAAACCAACTTTTCTTAGATGGCAAGAAATTAGGAATTTATCAATTTATTTTAGTAGAAGGTATTAGTAAAATAAAGAAAGTCGAACTAGAACCTTGGTATAAAGAGACCGTTAATAATACAAATGCAATATGGCTTGGTGCAGGAATTGCCGATCAATATACAATTAAACTTTCTAAAACACCTAAAGAACTAAAAGAAGAAATTCCGCAAAATTTCTGTTATGTAGTAAAAAAGGGAATTGCTACATTGGTAAAATTTGTTGAAGAATATAATGAAAAAATGTAGATGATTCTGAGTAAGAGGAATAAAAAATTGATTTGACTAAAGAAAAGGTAATGTGTTAGAATGTATATAGATGAAAGAAATTTCATACAATAAAAAAGAGATACACTTGATGTTTGCGTGTTAGGTGCAGTCTCTGTTTAAAACAGGTGAAAGCACCATATCAAAGTTGAATGGTGTTTTCTTTTAAGTTAGTCCTTATTTTTAAGAACTAGGATAGTATAAAATACTATAGTTATAAAGATAACTACTAATTCCAAAAGAA
>CAPHZB010000037.1:3928-14401 GCA_948629335.1 uncultured Bacilli bacterium | reverse complement strand
CAGTTGGTTAGAGCACCTGCCTTACAAGCAGGGGGTCATAGGTTCGAGTCCTATATCGCCCACCATTATGCCGGAATAGCTCAATTGGTAGAGCAACTGACTTGTAATCAGTAGGTTGTGGGTTCAAGTCCTATTTCCGGCACCATTTTTATTTGGAGGGGTAGCGAAGTGGCCAAACGCGGCAGACTGTAAATCTGTTCCTTCGGGTTCGATGGTTCAAATCCATCTCCCTCCACCACTTTGATTGCCTCGTAGCCAAGCGGTAAGGCACCACACTTTGACTGTGGCATTTCGCTAGTTCGAATCTAGCCGAGGCAGCCATTTTTTAAATTATGACTCGTTAGCTCAGTCGGTAGAGCATTTGACTTTTAATCAAAGGGTCATGCGTTCAAGTCGCATACGAGTCACCATTGAAATTCGAAGAAAGCTTTTAAATAAAAGGCTTTCTTTTCTAATATATAGAATTAGGAGAGTCTTGGTCAAGAGAAGCAAAACCCTCCTTTTTATGTAGAAAGTTTTTTACGAAGGAATGATTTCTTTATATTTATCTAATAATGTTTTTAATTTTCTTTTTGAAATGGTGGCGTGCTCCCCATTTCTTAGGTATAATTTCCGTTTTTGAACATCAATTCTGTCAATTTTATATATATTAACAATACGAGAACGGTGACAATATACAAAATTGGAGTTTAATGTAGAAAAAAGTTCTTTTAATGTTTTATTTACATCAATAGTCACATTTTTAGTTGCAATGTAAACAATTTCATTCTCTATATAAATGGTTTCAATATCTTCTGTGTAAATTGTATATAAAATACCATCTTTTTTTACTTGTATGATATTGGTAAATCCAATATTTGTAACACCATAATGTAAGGCATTGACTAATTTTTCTTCAAAACATTTATTCTTACTTATAAAACAAAGAAATTGAAGAGGTTTATTCGATATTTCCTCAATGTAGTCGTCTTTAAAAGCACTGATAAGAATAACAAAAGATTTTATATCAAATTCTCTTAAATAAGAGATTATTTTAAATCCATTATTGGAAGGACATTTTATGTCTAAAATATAAATTTTATTTTTAATAGTTTCATCTTTTATTAGTTTTATACATTCCTCGTTATAGTCTAGAAAGCTATAAATATGATAAGTATATGTATTTTTGAACATATATCTGTCAATAATTGCCTGTACTTCTTTATTAAAAATAGGATTATCCTCTACGATTATAAAATTCATTTTTCACCAACCCACTACTCTAATACAAAACTATCTTAACATAAATTTAGAAATGTTCAAAAAATATTTGTGTAAACGGGAGTAAAAATATTTTAAGTGGGAAATTTACATTTTATGTAGAAAACAAACAGAAAAAAAGTTATACACATTCTTTGTATATAACTCTGATTCAATACCAAATTTATGCTATTAGTTACAAACGTATCCAGAATCCTCGAAAGATTTTTTTGCTTCACTTCTGTTTTTTCCTGCTTGTTCAAAACTATCTTCTAAGGTGATAATTATCTTATTATCTTCTACTTTTAAACTGGCTTTGTCTTCTGTATAAGCATCATAGTAATCTTGTGCTTCTTCATTGGTTTCAAAATACATAGTTGCTTGTGCCTTCGCTGAAATAGCTTTTCCATCCTCAAACTCCGTTGTAATTGCAATTTCGGTATTTACCTCTTCCGTTTCTTCTTTGGTCGTACAAGTTAGTGGCTCATTATTTATTTTAGCTGAACACGCACATGTAATTAGAAATATCGGAAGAAGTCTTATTGTTTTTTTCATAAATCATTCCCCCGCTTTCCTATTTTAGCACATTTCTCTTTATAAGTCACTTTTCTATTTTTAGAAAATGGTATAAAAAAGTTCCCCTAAATAAGGAATGATGTGTAAAACTCGTTTGTTCTTAATTTAAATATAACCTTATGCATATTTATTTCCTTTACAAAATGCAGGATTATACAAAAATGCATATACAAATAGTATATGCATAGTTATTCTTTTCTGCATCCTCTATCCATTATTCTATTTTCCCGATTTTTACGTAGAATAGATTAGGTGATGGCTTTGAAATATATCGAACTGATTTTAAAAGGAATTTTAATAGGTCTTGGAAAGATTATACCAGGTGTGAGTGGGAGCTTAATTGCTATGTCTTTAGGTGTATATGAAGAAGCAGTAGGACGCATCACTTATTTTTTCAAAGATATTCCTAGAAATGTAACCTATTTTTTCTTTCTAGGAATGGGGGCCATGTTATCTATTTTATTTGGAAGTAGAATTGTTTTATTTCTTTTAAGTCATTCCTATTCTCCAACCATTTTCCTATTTGCTGGTCTTGTTTTAGGTGCAATACCGACAATTAGAAGTAAGATAGAAAATAAAAACATACGCTATTTTGGTACATTAATCTTCTTCATTCTCCTTTTAAATATTGGTCTATCCTTAAAAGGAACACATACTTTTATTTATGAAAACAATTTCATAGGAAATATGCAAGTAGGTATCATTGGCTTTTTAGAAGCATTTACGATGATTGTGCCTGGAATTAGTGGGACCTCTTTATTTATTAGCTTAGGTTATTATTCTTTCATTATGGAATTATTTTCTACTATTTTTTCTATCTTAAAAACAGATATACAGATTCCTATTGTCTTTGTTTCTTTCTTTATTGTAGGCGTTTATATCGTTTCTATTTTAATGAATTATTTACTTAAAAAGCAAGAAAGATTAACCTATACTATGATTTTGGCGTTCAGTTATTCAGCGCTATTCTTTATGATAAAAGATGCATTTGTTCATTGCAGTGGAATTTTTGAAATTTTAAGTGCGCCCTTTTTATTTTATATAGGTTTTTACCTGTGCAAGAAAATTGAATAAAAAAAGGGGTGTATTCATAAAATATAGGGAGGTGACAGAATGAAAAAGGAATTACCAAAAATTTATGCAGAGACTGTGGATAAAGATACAAATCATGTCGTAGCCTATACTAGGAGTGTAGAAAACGTAGATGTACCTAAGGAGTCAGTCAAAGAAGAGAGAAAATGGGAAAGAACAATAGAGGAAAAAATACGCAATATTTTTAATAGCGTGCATTATGTTTATAAAATGGATGTCGTTATAGAAACAGAAGAAGGAGAAATGGTAAAACAAGTTGTTGGAAGAAATAAAAATCATATTATTACAATGGATAATGAACAGATTCCAATTGATAAAATTAAAGATATTTATATCAAAGAAAAAAGTAGTTCTTAGGAACTACTTTTAGATACACTCAACATAGGTATCATTTAAACATCTAAGACAACATACGCAATTTAGATTCATTGTGAAAAAAGAATTTGTTGCTTCATAAGGATATATACTAGCTGTATCAGGATCTGTATTTGGTGCAAGAACTCTGAATGTAGCACAACAATCATCTAATTTCTCAATTCTAAATACGCTAGAACATGTCGTACATGTATTGTTGCAATTGATATTATCTTTTGTGATAGGCATACTCCATGGTGTTCCATTAGAACAACATGTATATAACATAATTGGTCTAGTATTGCAATTTAAACTTGTTGTTGAACATCCCAAGAAGCCTCTATCACAAGTATCTAGGCAACTATCACAGCAATTTGCGTTTTGTTGTAAGATGCAAATAACTTTTAATATTTCGGCGATACATTTACAGTCTTGATCGTTATTATTGTTACACATATAATCCACCCCTTCTTTTGTATTCAATATAGCATATTCGAAAACAAAAAAAAGGTGTGAAGCATACACCCAACTTAAAACAAATGCGATTTCTTTTTTTTATTCAACTTTAATGGTTTCATATTCGGGAAAGCCTTGAATAGTCTTTGTATTGATTTTGAACCTGCTGCCAATGTCTCTTGTACTTTTTTTGATATTTCATCTGTACAATCTTTTTTTAAATTTTGTAAGTTTCGCTTAAGACCAATTGTTATTTTAAACGATGTAATTAAATCGATGATAAATACTGTAAAGCAAAATGTTGCTGTGATATAGAAATACTTGGGAGCATCACTACAAAGATAGAGAAGACTTGCTCTAATAAATGGATGTACATAGGCGAGTAAAAGAATTCCTAAAATGCCAAAGAAAAAACAATTTTTAAGACAGACTCTTCCGTTGATATTAAAAGTTCGATCTGAATAATCCCACCATCTTGCTCTAAAAATTTTTTCCATTAAATAGCTAGTAATATATTCTAAAATAGTGCTTAAAAGAAAGGACATTCCAAAAAGAACGGGAAGATCATGTTCGTACTTTCCTAGAAAGATAATCATTAAAAGAGCTGCAGTTCCATAAATAGGACAGTAAGGTCCCATTAGAAATCCTCGGTTAGTCACTTTTTTTGTATATAGGAAGGTGGAAATCATCTCCAACATCCACCCAATAGTTGCATAAATAAAAAAAACTAAAAACCAGTAAAAAAATAAACTCATAGCGTGTCCCACTTTCTTTATTTATTGTACCATAGATTTTATAAAATTGTGCTATAATTAGGGTGGTGGTATGTATGTCGATTAAAAAAATGGTGATTTTACTTGGATTTTTACTCGTTTTTTATATAGTTCTTTCTTGTTTATTAAAAAAAGGTGGTGCTTCTCATGAAGTAAATTATACAATAAAGAAAGATGATGTTTCTTTGGAAGTAAAGGAAGCACTTATATATCATGAAAAAAATGAACAGGATCATTATTCTTTTGAAGTTCGTGTGAAAAATCATTTATTTTCATTTCGCATTTTTGAACCGCTTCATAAAAAAAGCTATATCATTCAGGATATTTCTTATTATGAAGGAAACGATTATACTTGTATCTACCCAACATTTAAAACAAAGGAAGAATTTCATTCTATATTATGTTTAAAAGATAATATTATGTATCCTTATCATACAATAAAGGGAAAAAGTGTAGAAGTGGATAATTTTGTAAGTACCTTAGAATACAATGATAGCGCTTATATAGAAGATAAAACAGATTTTTTAAAGAAGGGCACTCTTACCATTTACCGAAAAAATATACTTCCTAATCATTATCTAGCGGTTGAAAATTATAAAGGACTTTCTTTGATTAATCAAAAAGATGTCTATAAAAATATAGAACTATTTACAAGTGATATTTACACGAAAACGATGACTATTTTTGATGGAAGTTTCTATTTGAGCGCAGATTATAATCAAAAATATACATTTAATGAATTATTTAAAATTGACATAAAAAGTGGTAAGAAAGAGACATTAATCAGTAATACGGCTTTAAATTTAGATGGCTATTTTATGGGAGTTATCGATGAAAATGCTTACTTTTTCGATAAAAGCAGAAAAGAACAATATAGTGTATCTTTAGAGAATAAACAAATTCGGAAAAATGGAAACCAAGATACAGGCATTCAAATTTATGAAAATGGTGCATGGAAAGATGTAAGTAGTTATGTAGCTTACCAAAATAAATTAACATTTCATCAAGAAAAAATAGTTGATCAAAAATACCAACAATTTGATAGAGTTGATAAAATAGGAACACATAAAGCAGGAAGCTATTATTTTTATCAAAAAGATGGAAATGTATATCATGTTTATAAAGCTCCTATTCTAAATGAAACCCAGTATACATACTTATTTGATACAACAAATATAGAACAAGTGGTTTATCAGAATGATTTTATTTATTACATCTATGATAAGGATGTTCGCTATTATAGTGATATGACTGGGTCAAAAACGGTACTTTCTAATTCAGAGTTTGCATACAATAAATCTTTAAAATTTGGGGTATTTCTTTCATAAAAGAGGCATTTTCCTCTTTTTTTCATATAGTATTATGAGGTGGTTAAATGTACGGAATTTATCAAGTAACGAGTCGTGATACATTAGATAGTATTGCGAGAGAAGTTGGAATTAGTAAGGAAGAATTAAAAAAATTAAATGGAATTGTAATGGATATGGATTTACAGCCAGGTAGTTTTTTGATTGTTCCTAAATATGATAATAGCTATGAAAAATATATTGTAAAAAAAGGGGATAATATGTATGCTATAGCAAAAAAACATGGTGTTGATTACCTAAGCTTATTAAAACTAAATGGACTAGATGATGGAGATTTTATCTATCCAGAAGAAGTTATTTTAATTCCAAGAGGAAAGAAAGCTTATGTAACAGAAGAAGAAACAATTAGAAGTATTTCTGAAAAAGTTGGCGTACCTATAACAGAACTTTTGATGAATAATCCTGATTTAGTTGTTTTAGAAAATCAAGTTGTTCGATATTAAAAAAAACATAAAAAAGGAATGAAGAATATTACCAAAATAAGTAATTCTCTTGATTCCTTTTTATTTATAGACAGTAAAACGTCATAAGAATAAGAATCCTGCCGTTTTTATAATACAATCATCTTTATAACACAGCGCTTCTTTTCAATATAAAATGACTTTTTCACTATTAATCGAAAAATGAGTTTTATATTAAAATTGGATGATGATTGATATGTGAGTTGAAATCAAGGAAAAAAGGACTAAAGAAGTGTATTTCATTTCACAGTATCCCTTTCTTAGAAAAAGATTGGATAGGCAAGAGTCAACTATAGCAGCAATGAAGAGTACAAATAGTAAAATGGGCATATTTTAGGGATAATCAAGGTATTGAATTTGATTTCATCTTGGTGATGGAAGACAGAATTATAGAGACTAAATTAGGTGCTTGTTAGAAGAAAAATAGAAAATCTTAAACAGTTTAAAGAAAACATTAATCATACTAAACTAAAAGAAGTAATTTGGCTCTTTGATTGTATTACAAAGGAAGAATTATGTTTATGAAGACAGTATCATCAAAAATTTAAAAAATGGAATATGTAAGTAGGAAAGCGAAGGATTATGAAAATACAGTTAGAAGAAATTATAGATACTTTAGGATCTTCAAGTAAGGGGTTAGATTAATTCCTATTTTGTTTATTTAGAACTTTTTTTTTATTTGATAATGGGGTATAATAATAAAGATGGAGGTAGTTATGAAGAAAGTATTATTTGCGCTTATCATGTTATTTCTTGTGTGTGGTTGTTCTTCAAAACAATCATTAGAGTCGATTCGTTATCAAGATTTGAAAGATAAAATTAGTGATAAAGAAAGTTTTGTTTTATATATTCACAAAACTGGATGTAGCCATTGTGAAAGTTACGAGCCTATTTTAAGGAAAGCATTGCAAGATAAAAATATAAAGGCTTATAGTATTAATACGTCATCTCTTAGTTCAGCGGAAGAAAAAAACTTAAAAGAAAAAGTAGATTTGAAGGGAACACCGACACTTATTTATATAGAAAAAGGAGTTTCTGATATCAATGGTTCTTTAGTTGGTGAACAAAGTTATGAAGATACGATAGATTTTTTTAAAACAATAGGATATATAGAGGGATAATATGGAGATGAATTTCAGTGTATTAGGGCAGTATGGTGAAGATTTAACACAAAAACAATATATTACAAATCCAGCAATTGCTCGTGAAGAAGAAATTAAACGTTTAATTATGACACTTTTGACACCTGAAAAATCTGGACTTTTAGTTGGAAAAGCAGGTATTGGTAAAACGGCGATTGTGGAAGGACTGGCCTATTTAATTCAGCGTGGAGAAGTTCCTAATGCTTTAGCTGGTTATAGAGTTATAAAAGTAGGCTCTTCTTCTTTAGTTGGTAAAATCACGATGGGTGGGGAGGAAAGATTAATTATCTCTTTACTTGTTGATGAATTAAAGAATACTTCTAAAGTAATTGTTTTTATCGATGAAATTCATACTTTAATTGGTGGTCGAACCGATGGACCTATGGATTTAGCGAACATTTTAAAACCAATTTTAGACCGTGGAGATACAAAAGCAATTGGTGCAACAACTACAGAGGAATATGATGCTTATGTTATTCGTGATAGAGCTTTCTTAAGACGTTTTGAGAAAATAGAAGTTCCAGAGCCTAGTGAAGAGGTAACTGTCAAGATTTTAATGGGAACGTTACCTAAGATAAACCATCAAACGGGGGCACATTTTAAATACAATGAGTATGTCACTGAACTTCTAGTGAAACAGATTGTAAGTGCTACATCAGAATTTAAGCGAATTTATGGTTTAGCTGCCATGTATCCAGATGTTGCCTTTTCTGTATTAACTGCGGCTTTCTCGAATGCCTTATTTGAAAACAGAAATGAAGTGAACATTTTAGATGTATATAATGCTATTAAAAATAGCAAACGGATTTATCCAGATAGTATTATTAAGGAACTTACAATATTTAGAGAAAAATTCGCACGTCTTTGTGAACAGGAAGGGATTGTTCTTCCTATTGTAACAGTTGATGAGATTAGAGGAATGGATGAGTTTATCTAAACAAGCTCAAAAGAAAAAATGAAGATTAGTAGTTAATATTAATTACTAATTTTTTTCTTTGAAAATAAAGATTAGAAATAATATTTTCTCTTCTTTTTTGGTATGGATTTAAACCATATGTTCTAATCATTTTTTCTTGCTTAGCGAGTATATATATGATAGAATGTGGATAGATGGATGGTGAGATAATGAGGCAGGTTAAATTGAAAAATTATGTTTTAGTAGTGCTTCTTTTTATTGTAACTATTGTCGCTATTTTATTTGTAAAAAAAATTTATGAAGATAACGAATCTACTAAAATAGTAACGAACGAAAGATTAGATGTATTGTACGAAATCAAGGAAGATGATTTAAAAAGTTACGTTGTAGAAAACCGCAGAATTATTCTTTACACTTCTGATTCTTCAGATGTATCATTACAAAACTTTGAAAAATCTTTTAGAGACTATATAGTTGAAAATGAATTATCTAAAGAGATTATTTATTTGAATTTAAATCAAGTTCGTCCTAGATTTTATAGTAACTTAAAGGAAAAATATTTTGATGAACATTTAAAGTACATTGCAATTCCAAGTAATCAGGCAAATCTTTATGTTTTGGAAAATGGTAAAATTGTAGACTTGTTGTATAAAGATATTGCTAACATTTCTTTAGAAGATGTTACTGCATTTTTAGATAGGGTGATACAAGAATGATTCATGTTGTTTTATATGAGCCGGAAATCCCTGGAAATACAGGAAATATTATGCGTACTTGTGCGGGGACCAATGTACATTTGCATTTGATTGAACCCCTTGGTTTTAAATTAGATGATGCACACATTAAAAGAAGTGGCGTAAATTATATTGAACACTGCAATTACACTATTTACCCAGACTTTGAAACATTTAAGAAACAAAATAAGGGGACATATTATTATTTAACAAGATATGGGAAGAAACCCCATACTAGTTTTGATTATTCAGATGTAAAGGAAAATATTTATTTTATTTTTGGAAAAGAAAGTACAGGAATTCCCAAAGAAATTCTAAAAGAAGATTTAGAACATTGTATGCGTATGCCAATGAATGGTAAAATTCGTGCTCTAAATTTATCCAATACAGTAGCGATTATGATTTATGAAGCATTGAGACAAAGAAATTATGAAGGTTTATCCTTTACAGAAACATTTAAAGGGGCGGATTTCTTGGAAAAATAAGCTTGTAAAAAATATATTTTAGTGTTATTATGTTATAAAAGAATAGGAGGATGCTAGATGGATGTAGCTATTATAGTTATGATTGTCATACTAGTATTTGCTCTTTTTGCAGTCATAGGTTTTTATGTGGATAAAAAAGAGCAAGTAACAAGAAATAGAATAAAAAAATATCGTGATACTGTTTTAAA
The DNA here is from genome assembly GCA_948629335.1 of uncultured Bacilli bacterium. GTDB lineage: Bacteria > Bacillota_I > Bacilli_A > RF39 > UBA660 > CATOJL01. Next base: position 4,618 of record CAPHZB010000037.1, on the reverse strand, counting down.
ACATATTGGAGAGGAAAAACAGGATTCTATTCATACAGAAGTTCAATCGGGAAGTATTAAATCAAGTACCCCAATTATAGAAGAACAAGAAAAGGTAGAAGAAAATACAGTACTAGAAAATCGTGATATAGAAAGTCATATTGTTGATTTAGATGGAAGTGAAGGATCAACTTCGGAATCAGAAGAAGAACCTGTAGTTCAAGATTTAGAAAGAGTAGAATACCAAGACGCTAGGAATGTTGATATAGGTGAAGTAGGAAAATTCATAGAGGAAGAAAATTCCTCTATGGAAGAGGAGCAAGTAGAATCAGAAGATATTGAAAATGAGAAAGAACTCATGATTAATGAACCAACAACAGCGTTTGAGGAAGAAGTTGACTTGGGTTATGAATCGTTTGGACCACCAGAGTATGAAGAACAAATGCAAACAGAATCAGAGAAGAGTACAATGGTTGAGGAAAGTAGTTTTGAAAAACCAGTTCAAGAAGAAGTTGTAGAAACATATGAACCAGTTTCTGAATCAGATATGGAAGATACAGAAGTAGAAACAGTAGAAGAAGAAAAACCAGAAGAGGTTGTAGAAACATATGAACCAATTTCTGAACCAAATATGGAAGATACAGAAGTAGAAACAATAGAAGAAGAAAAACCAGAAGAGGTTGTAGAAACATATGAACCAATTTCTGAACC
>CAPHZB010000037.1:0-3828 GCA_948629335.1 uncultured Bacilli bacterium | reverse complement strand
ATACAGAAGTAGAAACAATAGAAGAAGAAAAACCAGAAGAAGTTGTAGAAACATATGAACCAATTTCTGAACCAAATATAGAAGATACAGAAGTAGAAACAATAGAAGAAGAAAAACCAGAAGAAGTTGTAGAAACATACGAACCAGTTTCTGAATCAAATATAGAAGATACAGAAATGGAAACAATAGAAGAAGAAAAACCAGAAGAAGTTGTAGAAACATACGAACCAATTTCTGAATCAAATATAGAAGATACAGAAATGGAAACAATAGAGGGGGAAAGCCCAGAAGAGATTACATTTGAAAATGAAGACAAAGAGGATGTAGAAACTAATGAGAGTGAAAAACAAGCGGATCAAAATGTTGATACTACTTTAGAGGTAATAGAGTCAGAAAGCGATGTAGGACGGGGCGAAGAGGATTCTAGTAGAGATGGATTATCTTCGAATGAACAATCAGATAGTGAAAAGAACAACTTTTTAGAGGAAGTTCTCACAGCTGATGAATTTAAAGAAGACGATACAAAAGATTTTAATGCAGATGCGCTAATTTTAGAGGGAATTCCGGAAATAGACGGGAATAAAGAATCAGAAAGTGATATATTTGCTAGTGAATTACCATCAGAGAAAGGTTTGTTTGGAGATTATAGTGCTGATGATGGAAAAGAGCCATTCTCTAGTGATGAATTTACATTAGATAATATTCCTTATATGGAACCTGTAGATTTTGAAACGAGCACAGCAAAATCCTTATATGGAAGCAATACATTGAAAAGTGAACTTACAGATGGTTCAGGTGATTTGATTTTGGATAATGAAATTGGAATTGATAAAGAATTTGAGAGTCTTTTACAAGAGGATGTAGAATTAAAACAACAGTTCACTTCTTTGGATAATGAAAAGAAAGAGGAATTCAAATCTCTAGATGATGAAGATGAGGATTTATGGTCTTTCTAGAAAGATGTTACAAGCATCTTTTTTAGTGTTGGAAAATAGGGGTATAGTATAAACGGATGGAACACATGCATCGCAGAAGAAAAAAAGATAAAATGCCTCTGTTGCGTGGACTTTATAAATATAATTTGGTAAAATAAAACAAGATAGGGTGGATAGTATATGGGACAGGATAGAATAAATGAGTTAGTGGATATTATAAATAAGGCAAGTTATGAGTATTATGTATTGGATCATCCAACAATTACAGATCAAGAGTATGATGATTACTATAGAGAACTATTAGCATTAGAAGAAAAATTTCCAATGTATAAAAGAGAAGATTCTCCTACAAATCGGGTTGGGGGAGAGGCAATTGATAAATTCAACAAAGTGACGCATGAAAGACCAATGTTATCCTTTGATGATATTTTTAATGAAGAAGAAATTATCGAATTTGATGAACGTGTTCGGAAAGTTGTTTCAAATCCAACATATACTGTAGAGCCTAAAATGGATGGGTTATCTGGTTCTTTGGTTTATAAAAATGGCATTTTAGTTCGAGGAGCAACAAGAGGGGATGGATTAGTTGGTGAAGATATTACTATTAATATAAAAACAATCAAATCTGTTCCTTTACGGCTTACACAGAATATAGATATTGAAGTTCGTGGAGAAATCTATATGAGTTATGATTCTTTTACAAAGGCGAATCAAGAAAGAGAAAAAGCTGGGGAACCTCTTTTTGCAAATCCTAGGAATGCAGCTGCAGGTTCGATAAGGCAATTAGATAGCAAGATTACAGCAAAACGTAATTTGGATTTTATGGCGTATTCTTTACCAAATCCAGAAGATTATGGAGTGAAGACACAAGGGGAATCTCTTCAATTTTTACGGAAACTTGGGTTTTTAACAAATAAAGATTTAAACCAGGTTGCTTCTACGACAAGTGAGATTATCATGTATATTGATGAATTGGGTTCTAAAAGGAATGAACTTCCTTTTGCTATCGATGGTGTTGTTTTAAAGGTAAATAGTCTATTGGATGAAGAAAAACTTGGATTTACTTCTAGAGTTCCTAGATGGGGAATTGCCTATAAATTCCCAGCTGAAGAGGTATTAACAACATTAACTGATATTAAGTTTACAGTCGGAAGAACAGGCAAAATTACACCGAATGCCTTGTTTCACCCTGTGCATGTTGCAGGTTCTTTAGTATCTAAGGCAACCTTGCATAATGAAGATTATTGTAAGCAAAAGGATATTCGTATAGGCGATACGATATGCATTCGTAAGGCTGGAGATGTTATTCCAGAAGTAGTAGGTGTGAAAGAGGAAAGAAGGACAGGAATCTTACCTCCATTTGAGATGATTAGTCATTGCCCTATGTGTGGAGAAGAACTAGTAAAAAAAGAGGCACATCATTATTGTGTAAATGAGCATTGTCCAGCAAGAAAAATAGAATCACTTACACATTTTGTATCTAGGGATGCTATGTATATAGATGGTTTTGGAGAAAGAATTGTAGAAGATTTATATAACATGGAATATATAAAAAAGGTTTCTGATTTTTATGATTTAAAGAAATATAAGGAAGAGTTAAAAGAATTAGAGGGTTATGGGGAAAAAAGTATTCAAAATTTACTTGAGAGTATTGAGATAAGTAAACAGAATTCCTTAGAAAGACTTATTTTTGCTTTAGGAATTCGTTATATTGGAAAGAAAACAGCAAAAATACTTGCAAGACAATATAAAACAATGGATAACTTATTAAATACAACTTATGAAGAAGTAATTGCTATTGATGATATAGGAGAAATCATGGCAGAAAGTATTATTAACTTTATAAAAAATCCAGATAATATTAAGTTGATTGATGAGTTGAAAGAACATGGTGTTGAAATGGTCTATAAGGGCGCAGATACAAAAAATAATCCAAATATTGAAAATAGGACTTTTGTTTTAACAGGAAGCTTAGAAAAATTTTCAAGAGAAGAAGCAAGTAGTATTATTGAAGAAAATGGAGGAAAAACATCTTCTTCTGTAACCAGAAAAACAAGTGTTGTAGTGGTGGGAGCAAATCCTGGAAGTAAGTATAAAAAAGCATTAGAACTTGGAATTGAGGTTTGGACAGAAGATGAGTTTTTAGAAAATACACAAATTAAATAATTTATGGAGTATTTAGTAGTGTTAATGATTCTAATTTCGTTCTTCGATTTAGAACTCAAAAACAAAGACTAAAAAGAAAACACTTGGCAACTAAGTCAATATCGTTTTCTTTGTTTAAATTAAACCAGAGATAATGCTTAACATACGAAAGTTTTACGTATTCCTTTTTGTGGATGTTCAATTCATATTAGAACTAAAAATCCCTTTTTCAAACGCATTTTGAAAAAAATATCAGTTAATAAAAATAAAAATCCATCAAAAGTAGGTAGCTATAGACAATTCTAAACTAAGAATTTAGAATTATTGAAAGAGAAAGTGTGGACTTTCTTTTTCTTATGCCTAAAGCCTTTCTAAAATTTGCACTTTATTTTATACTTTTTTTCTAAAAATAGGCAAAATAAAATGAAGGAAATTCATCATTTTGATATAAATATTTTTTTCAATATATAATCTCTATATGACTTCAGATTATTAGAATAAGACTATTTCAAAACAAGAGGGAACAATTTGCTCTCTTTTTATTATACTCTAAAGCAACCCTTATAGGTTGTACAAATTAAAGTGGTGAAAAAGTAGTTATTTTAAAGTGAACATTTATTATAAATTTTTTACAAATTAATTTGACGATTTTATTTCAGATTAATTTGCGTATCTATATGTCTTTATAAAATGTGCTTGACTTTTTCAGGGGGGGGGGGGGGTATAATAGGGACTAGGATAGATAGAT
>CAPHZB010000036.1 GCA_948629335.1 uncultured Bacilli bacterium | reverse complement strand
TATCCATATTATACCCCCCCCCCCCCCTAGAAAAGTCAAGCATATTTTATGGCAAAAAAATAAAATGCATTTTGGCACTTTATTTTGACATTCTTATTTATTAAATAATGCTTTAATCAATAGATATAATCTCGTATTCTCTGCTTCCAAGCCCAAGTTCACAAGCAGCTTCCACTGTATGAATACCATGTTTTTCTTCTATTCTTTGAATCAAAGACTCCTTTTTAGGATCATCAGAATGAATAATAGCATCATAACAAGCTTGGTCAAGGGCAACTGGATCTATCGATGCAAATACACCAATATCTTTCATCTCTGGTTCATGTGGGTTAGAGTCACAATCACAGTCGATGGATAAGTTATTTGCAACATTGATATAGATAATGTTTTCTTTTCCTTTATAGGCTATTACGCCTGCACAAGCATCTGCCATCGATTCCAAAAAATCATCTTGTTCTGGTAAATTATTCCATAATTCGGAAGCATCCTTTGTTTTTCCTGCTGTATGAATATAAGCTTTTCCACTTGTTGAAGCTATTCCAATAGACATATTTTTTAAAGCTCCCCCAAAGCCACCCATCGCATGTCCCTTAAAATGCGATAAAATAATGAAAGAATCATAATTGTCAATTGAACCACCGACAATGTCCTTATCTAAATGAAAGCCATTAGGAATAGGAATTTCGATTTCTTCAAATTCATCCATAATATCACAAGGCGCTATATCAAAAAAACCATGATTTTTAATTGCTTCCCAATGTTTCTTTGGATCTTGTCTATTTCCACCATAAGCAGTTGAACATTCAACAATTGTTCCATCCACCTTTTGTATCAAATCTTTAATTAAATTTGGATTTAAAAAATTATGACCTCCTGGTTCTCCTGTTGAGATTTTAACAGCGACATTTCCTTTTAAATCAACACCTAGACTCTCATATATTTTTATTAAAGATTCTGGTGTAATTTCCTTTGTAAAATATACTTTTGCTTTTTCCATTCTATCCTTACCTTTCTATACAACCTACATATATTATAACATCCTTTCACTCTAGATGTAACTTTATATTTAACTTTTATATTATTTGTATAATTTTTAAATACAAAGGCAAAATAAAATGAGGAGGAAATATATGAATAAAGAAAAAAATGAAATCAATGTATTAGATGAATTAAATAAAGGTGCCTGTATGGGAATGGATGCGATTCACTTTATTCTAGAGAAAGTAAGTGATGATGGTTTAAAGGAAGAATTAAGCAGACAATATGAAAAATACAAAGAAATTTCTGATAAAATAAAGCAACTTTATTCAGAATATAATAAAGAGGAAAATCCACATGAAACAAATTCTGTAAATAAAGCCTTAACATGGTATGGTATTGAGATGAAAACAATTATGGATAGTAGTACGTCTCATATTGCTGAGATATTACTTCAAGGAACAAATATGGGAATTATTGAAGGTAGAAAATTACTAAATCATAAAGATACAGAAGGACAGGTACACCAACTTGTTCAAGAATATGTTTCTATGCAAGAAAATGCAGTCGAAAAATTAAAGACCTTTTTATAAAAGAAATCGACAGTTTTATAGTCTTTTTTAAGCACTTTCGTTTTCACATAATCAAGCACCTTAATTCACTATATTAGGGTGCTTTTTATTTTCATTAAGAATAAAACTCATTGTCTTCCATCTATAAGAATAGAAGCTTGAAGAAATTATTTCATATATTATTCCATGTTTATCTCCCCAGAAAATATAAAATTTAACATTTTCGCTTTTGAAAACTCTTATTTTATAAGGAGTAAGAATTACCAAAAATCTAAGAAATTAGTTTTTGGAAGATAACCATTTTATTAAAAACAATTATTTTCTTTGAATTGTAACTAATCTATCATTACTCTTCTTTAATGTTAACGTTTTTACTAAATAGTTATCAAATAATTCCATAGACTCCTCCCCTTTTACATATCCCCGAATTATACCATTAGGTAAAACATGTTCCATATATTGTGCTATTGCATCCATAGTAAGTGTATTTATTTCATATCCCAAATCAATAACGGAAAAGAAAGAATTTGGTACTTCTTTTTTAAAACAAACGTTTGTATTTTTTATATTTGCTCTTATTCTTTCATAATCTGTCGAATAAAATGAAATTGTGTTTCTTATCAATTCTTTCGTAGAATAATTTCTTCTAAAATCAGTTAAATAACTTTCATTTTGAATTAAGTGTGTCCAAAAATAACGAACTTCTTCCTCTAAATTGGGATTGTTTTTAATAATATCCATCGCTAATTTTCCTCTAAATGTTTCTAAATATGCATTTCTATCTTTACTTAAAATAATCGATTTTTCTAACAAATAAACCATTTTCATTAAAATAGAATCATTTACTACTTGAATATCCTTGTATTTAAGACGAATATACATAAATAGAAGTTCTATAAGATTACTTCTAAGTAAAACATGATCACTTTCTGTACCCATAGGAACTTGATACATAATAGAGCGATAATCATGCAAGTCCTTGTCCAATTTTTCTTTAGCATATATCATCTTTCTAATATCCTTTTGCACCTGACTATTCGCCTTTACCATTTCTTTATCCAATTGATTCTTATAAGAATCAATATACTTATCTAGATAAGTATATAATCGCATTTTATCTTCTATAGGTATAAGTTCTCTGGGTAAAATTTTATAATAGGAAAGCAAATTTTCTTTATCAACATCTGTTAGAGGGTATTCTTTATTTTGAATCATTTGTAAGGCAGATTCTTTCGTTTGTTCAATAGAAATCGGCATTTTTTGTCTGCTTTTTAAAATTTCATATGTTACAAAATTATTGTATTCCGGCATTTCTTGAAAAAAAGCCTTTTTTTCCTGTTTCATTCGACTTAGTAATTCTATAAATTTAGCTTTTTTTGTTTCACTATAACTCTCTTTATTTTGTAAATAATATTGTTCTACCTCTTCATAAATTAAATAGTTACTTTTTCGAATCCCATCTTTATATTTTAAAACAGCAAGCATTAAATATTTGATACCCCTTGTGACTTTTGTTTCACTTAACTGAAATAATTGAACAACCTCAGATTTTGTCTTTGGTGCTTTTCCATTATCTCCAAAAAACATAGTATAGATTTTTATAATGCTTTCTATATCCCCATGATAGGGTAAATCTTCTTTGTATAGGACATTCCTTGCATAATCAAAATCAAATGTTTGCGCTAAAGGGCATCTTATAATATAAAGAAGTCTTTTTTCTATTTTTTGAACAAGTTCATATACTTGACTTAAAGAAAGGTTATATTTTTCAGTTAATTGTTTTCTAGAATACCCAAATTGATAAATATCTCTTAGTATATTTTGCTCATACATAGGAAAGAAGCGGATATAAGGTTCTACATCTTTCTCATAAATCATAGTTGCTTCTTTTTCAGATGCATTGTATTTAGCAATTGTTAAAAAGGCTCTTCTAATTCTACGATTGATACTCGATTTTGTTTTATGAAAATGAACAGATAGTTTTTCATCAGATTCAGCTTCACACCCAATTCCTTTCAGATACCTTAAAATTTCTCTTTCCTCATCACTTAAAGGAATACTTGGATTTTGTATAAATTCTTTTACCTCCCCTTTTGTATATTTTCCATAAACGGGTCTTAATAAGCCTCCCTCTCGACATTTCAATTTATATTTACTGAAATCTAATATTTGTTTAATTCTTTTCTCTTTTTTATTCATGATGTTACCAATTTCTTTTACAGTATATATTTTTCCTTGTTCATTATAACTAGAAGAAATTCCTAATTCTAATGCAAGAGCACACTTTTCTTCCTCCGTTAAAACGCTATCAACTAAATCCATGAGAATTTCTTTTCTATAATCTTCTTTGGTTACATCCTTAGGTGAAAAATAAGTATTATAGTGAACAATGAATTGCATAATTACCTGTTTTACACGCCCTTTAGAAACCTGCACATCTGAAACATTTTCATCCATATTTTTGTTTTCTAAAAAGCGATTTTTTACAATTTCTCTATCCTGTAAAGAATAATTATACTGATCACATACTTTTTGAATATCTTCTTCATTAAAAATATATTCTGTATCAATTCCGTATTCCCACATATCCATTTTACGAATTGTATCCGTTACAATATTAGAAACTCTTGTCACACTATCAATTCCTAATTTATCTTTAATTACATTATAATTTAATTTATCATATAGAAATAGCCTCGTAACTTCTCTTGCCTCTTTTGTCATCGAATACCGTTTATCAAAAAGATATTTTTTATATCGATCTTTATCAGAAATAGATAGTTTACTACTCTTTTTATTTATATAGATTAAAACGACTCGTTCATAAAGAGTTTTTAATACATCATGCATCAAAATATAATTTTGTTCATATCGTAAGGCCAGTTCTTGAATGGATACCCCATTTTTATATCTTTCTTCTAATAAGAGAATTTCTTTTTGATTAAAACGATTTTTTTCTTCATGAATAATTTCTAATAGATCTTCTTTTGGTATTATATAATTAAAATATTCATCTATTCTATAATAGATACATTCCAAACGATGCAAATAAAAACTCAAATCATGAATTCTATTTTCCCCACTATTTTTTCCTTCTTTAAAATATTTTAAAAGTGCGATAAAGTCTTCTTCACTAAATTTATCTTTATTTTTTAGTAGCGTTTCATAAAGAATGTCTTTTTTTAAAAGTTCATTTTGATTATAGTTACATATTTTTAAATTCACTCTTCCAATAGCGCTTTCTATATCAAATAAAGAAGTTTCCTTCCTACCTAGTTTATAATACGTATCCAATGTTTTTCTCATTGAAGCTTCAAGATTTTCATAAGTTCCCTGCAATACCACTTTTACTTCATCAAGCGTTAAAACATCCATAAAATCTGAAATATCTTTATAACTAAGTAAAGCTGTATCTACTTTTTCATTAAAAACTTCATCACGAGAGATATCCTTTATTTTAGCATAAATTTTCTTATATGCCCCTTCATGAGTAAATAACCTTTCATAAGACTTTAGATTCCTTATCTTTTTTGTTATTTCTCTTAAATCCTCTTTAGAAAAGTACTCTTCTACTTTTTTTCTCAAATAAATAAAATGATACAATAAATGATAATCAAAAGAAGATAAATTTCTTTTTAGATAAAATAAAATGACCCTGTCTTTAAAAGGAAGTGGAATAAGATCTTTTTCAGAGACATCGTAATTTAGATTTGGTTTCTTTCGAATATGTCGTATTTCAATCTCTACTTTTTCTAAAGCTCTAATTTCAATTTGTCGAATTCTCTCTCTTGAAAGAAAAAAATCTTGTCCTATTGCCTCTAATGACAATTTAGGAATATTTAGATAACGAAAATAAAGAACATAATACTCGATTGGATTTAATCTATTTTTTAAATTTACAAGTAAAATTTTATCATTTAAATAATTTTCAATATTCGTATACCCCAATTCATAACTTGGAACAAAATCCCCTAATTCATCAGCATCATCTGGATTTACATATTGATTCAATGAAGCTATATTTCCATCTATACTTTCTGCTAAAAGAATAGACTTTAATGTTTCCTCTTCTATTGATAGAGCCTTCTTACATTCCTCTTCTGTTGGAAGGCAATGATACTTTTGGACATATTGTTCTTTAAAATTTCTATACTTTGCAAGTTTTTCCTGTAAGCCTGCAGGAAGACGAATTGTATTTCCCTTATCTCTTTTATTTTCATTAATACATTTTCTAATTTTATAATAAGCATATGTAGAAAAAGCACATCCAAAACTAATGTCAAAATTTTCAAGTGCTTCTAAAAGTCCAAGATTTCCCTCTTGAATACAGTCTAAAAAATCCTCTTTATTTTTAAATTTACGAAGCTTTTTCACAAAATAAACAACTAGTTTTAGATTTGATTGAATAATAGTATCCCTTAATTCAACTTCTCCTTCCTTATAACGCTTAATTAAAGAAAGAATTTCTTCTCTATCATATACTTTATAACAACTGATTTCAACTAAATAAGCTTTTACACTATCTAGAACTTCCTTTGAATAAGTAAAATCTTCTAATATCTCTGTTTCACTTAACTTATCTATTTCTTCTAATTCTAAATTTTCATCCATTAAAATCACCACATGTCTATATTAATATAAATAAAAGGATAAAACAAGAAAAACTGGCTCTATTTCCTCACTTATTGAACAATTTTACTATAGTTATCTTTTTTTCTTAGTTTTAACTCTCCTGCATGCACCTTACAGGCAAAGACCACATTTCGATTAATAATTCCACTCGATATTTCATTTTGTAGCTCGATATTGATTTTTTCTCCATCAATATCCACTAATAAATCAATTTGTTTATTTGCTTCTTTTTAATGTTCTATAATAAGATCTCTACTTAATATTTCAACATGTCCCCTTATCTTACTTAAAGGGACTTCTAAATAACAGGCTAAAACGTTTTCTAAGATAATGATATTATCTGGATTATTAAAGATATTACAAAATACTTAATCAAAAATGATTGGAATGATTTTTCCTTTTTCTAATTCTTCTTCTCTTGTTGTACTCATTTTTATCTCCTTCCTAATACTACAGTGGCTCTTATTCAGGTAACATAACAAAGAGTATAATAGAAATAAACAAAAATTAACAAGCTTTGTTCAAATGTTTGTGGGTTTAGAAAACGAGTTTTAACTAATCTTTCATTCATGTTACCTGAATAAGAGCCACTGTATTTTTCCTCACATCTACATTTTAAAACATTCATTTATCCTTGTAAAATGAATAAAAATAAGAATTTGAAAGCATATACTTACAGATATTCAACAAGATTGTAGTGGCTAACATAAGGAAACAGATAACCTTTAACAGAATTAAAATTTTTGTATAAAATAAAAAAAGTTCAAAAAAATGGAGTACCTCCTCCACTACAAAATTGTTATAATCTCTTTACTAATCCAAATCTTCACTTTTTTTTAGAAGCTCTTGTAAAATAAAGTTTTCTTTAAAATCATCACTCATATAGTATTCTTCTGCATCCAATTTCGCATGTTTTAAAATATCAAAATCATCTTTGACATCCGCTAATTTAAAGGCATGCATTCCACTTTGCTTAATTCCAAATAAGTCTCCACTTCCACGAAGGCGAAAATCCTCTTCACTAATTTTAAAACCATCCGTTGTCTTTGTAAGTACGTTAAGACGTTCTGTTTCATAATTACTGATTAATATACAATAAGATTGTAATTCACTTCTTCCTACTCTTCCTCTCAATTGATGAAGAGCAGATAGCCCAAATCGGTAACTATCAAATATGACCATCATTGTTGCATTTAAAACATTAATTCCCACTTCAATCACCGTAGTACTGATTAAAATGTCAATTTCCCCTTTTTGAAATGCATCCATCACCTCTTCTTTTTCTATTCCTTTCATTTTACCATGGAGAACACCCACCTTATAATATTTACCAAAAGCACGATTCATTTTCTGTTCTAATTGTTCCACATTTTCTAAATCCATTTTGTCGCTTTCTTCAATTAAAGGAGCAATCACATAAATTTGATGATGCAACTTCAACTGTTCAAACATCATTGTTAATACTTCTTTTAAATCTTCTTCTTTCCTTAAAAGTGTAATTATCTCTTTTCTACCACTAGGAGATGCCTTAATACTAGAAATATCCATATCTCCATAAAGGGTTAAAGCATATGTTCTTGGAATGGGGGTCGCACTCATATATAAAACATCTGGTGTTATTCCTTTATTTTTTAAATTTCCACGTTGATTGACACCGAAACGATGTTGTTCATCCGTAATAACAAGCCCTAAATTATTATAAATAACATCCTCTGTAAATAATGCATGAGTCCCTATAATCAAATCTACTTCTTTACTCGCAATTTTTTCTAATATTTCTCTTCTATCCTTTGTTTTTAACTTTCCTGTTAGTAAAACAGTTCGAACCCCAAAAGGAGATAAAATTTTATTTACATTTTCATAATGTTGTATTGCTAAAATTTCGGTTGGGGCCATTAACGTACTTTGGTATCCACTTAAATAATTCATATACATACTAAGTATAGCAACTATCGTTTTCCCACTTCCTACATCTCCTTGAAGCAATCGATTCATTCGTTTAGGACTCGTTAAATCAGCGTGAATTTCTTCTAAACTTTTTCTTTGATCACTTGTTAATGTAAAGGGAAGTGTTTCTATCACCTTTTCAACATCATTAAAGTCGACATTTCTTTCTAATCCAATTTTTCCCATTTTATTTTCTCTTAATTCACTCATTTTCATCATGAATAAAAATAACTCTTCATATTTTGCCCGCATCAAAGCTTTTTTCAATTGTTGTTCACTTGTTGGGTGATGAATTTCAAAGATGCTTTCTTTTTTTGAAATCAAATGGTATTTTTCTAAGTATTTTTTAGGAATATAATCAATCACAGAAAAATCTGTTTTTAAAACCTCATCAATCCACTGTGCAAGTTTAGTCATCGCTATTCCATTCGTTGTATGATAAACAGGCTCAATCGTTTCTTTTAATAAGGGAGAAAAACGAACTTCTGAGGCAACAATGTTGCGCAAATTCCTATCTATTTTTCCAAATACAGTGACCTTTGAACCTATTTTTAAACTCTGCTTTAAATAAGCTCGATTAAAAAGAGTAATTGTTAGAATACGCGTCCCTGTATTCAAAGAAAATGACAATTTATTCAAGTTTTTATGAATATAAAAAACTTTGGGTATACTTTCAATCACGCCATCAACGATTACCTTATCATCTATTAAATGATCTAAATCACTTACTCTAATTAAATTATATCGAAATGGATAATATTGGACCAAATCCTCCTCATTTTCAATCCCCAGTTTTTTTAATAAAGATAATGATTTATCCCCTATTCCTTTTACCTCTTTCAAGCCTGCCATAAAACACCTCTTTATTTTATTATAGTAAACATTTGTTTGTGTGTCAATAAGAAATTCGATTTTTCTCTTTTAAAAGAAATGGACTACTTTTATAATGTAAATTATACGCATATTCAAGTACCTGCGACATATCTACTTTTTCTTTTATTTTTATATAATGTGTATTGTTATCTATATATATTTCACTTTTTTTTAGAATATTTTTAGGAAGTTCCAGTATATCTCGTACCTCATAGAGAAAGTCAGATTCTATGAGTTCAATGCGCATATCAATTTCTCCATCATAATAGTCAAAATAATCAAGTGTATCCTTTGTAAGTTCTAAAATAAGTCCATAGTATATATCCTTATAGATTTTTACCTGATAGAAACCTTGTATATCTATAAAATAATAATACTTAAGTCGTAAAAGAATGTTTTTCAAATCTTGTTCTACTTTATCCATCGAATCGAAATCAATTTGAATTTCTGGTAGATAAAGAAGAATATTTTTTTCTTTATCTGTTATTACTTTCATGAAATCACCTAATACTAGTGTATGAAAAAAGAATCATTTAGAGCCTAAATAATTCTTTCAATTTTTTCATGAATTTCTGATTTCCCTGCCTTTGTTACGTTTGAAAAGACAACAAAGTCATCTCCAACACCAAGTTCTAAATCCGTTAAAATGATGTTTCTTTGCATTTGATGTTTTGTAATTCCTACTTTATCTGATTTCGTAGCAACAATAGTAACAGGTAGTTTATAATACTTCAAAAAGTTATACATCATAATATCATCTTCTGATGGTTTATGTCTAAAATCAATCAGCATAAATACTTGTTTTAAGTTATCACGACTAATTAAATAATCTTCCATCATGAGTCCAAATTTTTTGCGTTTTTCTTTACTTAAGTTTGCATAGCCATATCCAGGAGCATCTACAAGATAAAAACTATCATTTACTAAATAAAAATTAATTGTTTGTGTTTTTCCTGGACTAGCACTCGTTCTTGCATAATTTTTACGATTAATTAATGTATTAATAAAACTACTTTTTCCAACATTACTTCTTCCTACAAGTAAGAATTCTGGTTTATTATCCGTTGGATATTGGCTACGCCTTACAGCACTAATTTTTAAATCTACAGAATTTATTTTCATGCGTACACCTCTTCATGTTTCTCATTATATCATACCTAATCTTATTTGCCTAGGTTTATTTTATTTTGAATGTTTTCAACTCTTAAAATCATCTTTCTATTTCAAATGAACACTTTGTTTGTAAATATACATCAGAAGAAGTTAATTGTTCATAAAGGTGGGGTACTTCTTTTTTTAGAAAATCTAAATCTTCTAATAATGCATACGCTGTATCTTTTTTCATGCAAAAGAAACAATCATCCTCTTTTAATAATTCCTTTATGATTTTATACTTTTCCAAATCCTCTATATTGCATAAACTAATTTTTCGATCAACACTTTTTCTTAAGTTTTCTAATAATTCCATCCTTTTTTATCCTCCAAATTTTTTTCGAATTTTTCACTTGGTATAGAAAGGATACCCATCTTTTTCATATTTCGTAAATCTAAACTACTTAAAACAGTACCCCCTTTTTGTTCTTCAAATAAGTAATATGTATCCCCATATTCACGACAGATGGATAAATCTACAATGAGAACAGAGCGATATTTGTCCCCTTGTTTTTTATAACAAGTTGCATAAAAAATGTCTTTTTTTCTAGCATCTTCTACACAAACCTCAACCATCATGCGAATATATTCTGTGTAATCAAGAGAAGACAGTAGATGGTTAGAATCAAGATGAGCAATGTATTCCATGACTTCGACTAAATTTTGATGTGCATCTGTATTTAATCTTTTTATTAAGCGGTATTTTTGTTCTAATTCTCGTCTATGTCTTTCCACTTTTTTTTGGTATTCTTCATGTTTTTTATCTGCATTTAAAATGGCTGCATGAATATCATTTTCAGGATTTAATGCCTTAAATCCTACCGTTTTAAGTCCAATTTTAACTCTAGTTATATCACTTACATGATAGTTTTCATCTATTTCTGTTCCTTTCTTTGTTGCATTCGCTTCTACAACAATTCCTTTATAAGAAAATAGAGCACATTTTTCTTTCCCAGAAGAAATGACTGCATCAATTCCAACTTTTCTTAATAAACTTACATAAATCGACGCAAAATCGGAACCTTTTGTAGAGGAAAGTTCTTTTTCTGTTTTTCTTTGGACAAAGAAGTTATCATCAATTGTAACCAGTTTACATAGTTCTATATAAATGCTTCTTGCAATAACAAATGTATCTTCATTTAAATTTACTCGTTTTAAAACTTCTTTTTCTAAAGTAGGATCCAAGATTACTTCACATCTTTCCCCTGTTAACATTTCATTATGAGGGGTTTCAAAAATAAACTGACTTTTTATTGTTTGAATACGTTCTCTTTTGTGTCTTTGTAGAATCATATTGGATTCTTTATAAAATTTCTGCATATCTAAAATAGCTTGTATGTATCTATCTAACGAAATGTCTTTAAAATAGTCTTTATATTCACTAAAATGTAAGAATTTTTGATAGACTTCTTCTTCTGATAAAATAGCATTTATTATTTTAAAAGGAATTTCCCTCTTAGGTATTTTTGTATATTCTTCATAATCGTATTCCCTGTACATATCTTTCAATTCACTTTTATAATAGGAATTAATATAATTCATTTTTTCGAAATATTTTTTTGGTAATTCATTATCATTTTCGATATAATATTCCATTAGTGTATTTAAACTATAAATATAATCTATCTTTGGAATTTGTTTAAATAAATATTCTTCTTTATCAAAATTCATAATAAATTTTCTAAAAATTGTATCATCTTTTAAAATAGACTCTAAAGTTCTTAAAGATATCTCTTTATTCGTTTTCGCTAATTCACCCATATATCTCTCCCCAGTTATTCTATTATTTTTATTATACCATAGTTTTAGAGTTCCTAGCCTCCTAAATTTAAGATTTTAAAATTTTTTAGTATATTCATGATATATCCAAGTCATAAGAATATTTACAATATATTTTACTTCTTCTTCAGTAAGTTCTTTATTTTTTTGAATAGAGTGCCATTTAAAGAGACATTCTCTACAACAACATCCTGTTGCATGTTGCGCTATAAAGACAGGATGTCCCTTCATAGGAGTTTGTTTTCCATCATTTAGAATTTCTTTTGGTTTTAGTCTTTTTTCTATAAAGGAAATTGCATGTTCCTCTATTTTGTCTAAACCTTTTTCCCTTATATAGTCTATATCCCTTTGTTTTAAATGAAAACTACTTCTAAATTTAGATTTACTTAGTCTTTCGAATATGTCTTTTTCATTCATAAATTACCACCTTCGTATAAAAATAGTATAGCATTTCATAGTTCTAAAATCTATATACTTCATTTAAACTCCCTCTAAAGAAAAAACAGAAGAAATTTCCTCTGTTCTATTATTTTTGTTATGTATTTTATAAACCTAGAGTATATGGTGAAGATGCTGTTCCATCTCCTCCTGTGATTTTTAAGTCTGATTTTAATACTACAATAGGGCGAATACCAAGACCTGTTTTGTAAGAATGACTTACACATACGCGAAAATTCGCATCAAGCCCATCAGTACCAGGAGTAGTACTCCCACAATTATTAATATAATACACATAAAAACCACCACCTCTTGAAGCTAAATAATAGGAAGCTCCATCACTTGAACTGTATCCATGTCTGTTTGCACGTAAACTGCCTATTGCCTTAACTAGCTCGTAGTCTGTTTTATATCCATCATCTGGTTCAGAACTATTCACAATTTCTTTCGCTTTTGTACTATCATATCCCATCGCTCTTGACCCAACTGTATATCCTTTTGTTTCATAAGCAGAGGCTAAATCATTTAAAATCCAAATATAATACTTATAGGCCTGTTGCTCTTTATTGGATCCTCCCAGTGTTATACCTTCTTCTGAAAGGTCTTCTGATACAACATCAACTGTTCCATCTGCATTCTTTCGTATAACTCTCCAAAGTTTTAATAAACTGGGATTAATAGATATTGAACCACCAGACGATGGACTCATTCTTCCATAATAAACTGTTTTACTTGGAGTATAACTTATATAATCCCCTAGTTTTAACTTATCTGCTAATGTTGTTCTTACCCCCACTATTCTATTTCCATTTACCCATGCTATTTTACCTTCAGTTATATCCTCTGGTGTTGCATCTCCAGGCGTCTGACTCGCTAAACTTGGACAAGTATATGTTCCTACAACTTGTTTCCCACCCACCAATGCTGTCTTTCCACTTGCTATTTCATTTGACGCAGCATCTCCATATGCTACTTTATTATATAAATCATTTATTGAATTCTGTACATTGATTTGGCTATTTTTATTATAATTTACTTCGCTTGATGGGGGATTATTACCTACTGCATTGATTCTTAGCACTCCTAAAGTCATGCATAATAATAGTACTTCAGTTCCTATTATAATTTTGTCTTTTTTTCTCTTTTGCATCTTTCCTCACTCTCCTTATCAGTATATGTCACTATTTAATATCATGATTATCTCCCATAAAGTATAAAAATTGAATTTTTCATTTTTGAAACAACTTATTTTATGGAGATTAAAAATTATCAAAAATCCAAAAAATTAATTTTTGAAAGATAAGTATATCATTTAAAATATAATATTTCATTCTTTTTTATCCCTCTATGTACTAACTTAAAATGATTCCATCTGTATTAGGATAACCCTTAACACTTTTCTTCTCCTTAAATCTTATAGTTTAAGAATAATATTTTTCGAGACTCATTGATATAGGGAATCTATGCTTTTTTCCCAATTTTATAAGGATTTGAGTAAGTCCCATCTCCTCCCATAATATTTATACTAGCCTTTAAAGTAATTATAGGTCGAATTGCATGAGTATGATTGGTATCCAAAGAATCCAAAGTATAATCCATTATTATTTCATCCTCGGAAATAAAACTTGGCCATTTTGCAAGACCATCATCCGTCAAATGACCAGTCCAATAGCTTATTGCCTCTCCCCCTGCATTATAAAATTTCAAATAACCAGCGTCTGTTCTAATTAACTCTAAATCATCTTTCTGAATTAATCGCACGTTTTTTACGAATACGATATCAACATACTGCATAAGAATTTCACTCATCGCTGAGAAATAATTAATTCCTTGGCCAAATCGTACAAAGCTCCCATTAGTCCATTGAGGAACTATTTCAACAGTATCATCTGGATTGATACGTATTACCTCCCAGCGTTCAGTTTCAGACGGATTAATAATTGATGAAACATTTGTACCAGTGATATCTCTATCAATAGAAATTCGAGAAACAGTAGGATAATAATTTATATAATCACCTAACTCTACCCTATCCGCTAAAGTTGTTGGTGTTGAAGCATATGTTCCAACAATTTTATTCCCATTTACCCATGCAATTTTTCCATCTGTTATATCTTCTGGTGTTGCATCTCCAGCTGTTTGATCTGATGACATAGGCGGACATGTAAATGTTCCTACTACTTCTTTTCCTCCTACTAAGGCTTTCTTTCCTT
>CAPHZB010000035.1 GCA_948629335.1 uncultured Bacilli bacterium | reverse complement strand
TATCTATTTAGTCGTAAGTATTACTATAGCAAGTCTATTACCTATTTACAAAGTAACAAAACTAAAACCAGTAGAAGCAATTAGAAATGAGTGATTGTATGAAGAAAAAAGCTTATATTTATCTATTTTTATCCATTTTAAGCATATTCTTTTTATCTCTTCTTTTTGAAGCAGGAATCTTTTATGCAGCTTATCGTTATGTATTTGGTGAAAATTATAGAAATGAAATTATGAAAATCTATCACTATTCCCATTTAGAAAATATCTTTTTATTGATGAGGGATTGGTGGATGAATTTTGAATGGAAATTTGATTATATAATGGTTTGGTCCACAAATATTTTTCAACTGTTGTTTCCTCTTTTTTCTATTATAGGTTCGATTCTTTATTTTTCAAAAAAGAGAGATGAAAATGTAAAATCAATTCTTATCTTTTCACTAAAACTTTCTTTTCCTATTTTTTTTGCTTATTTTGTTTTTTTCATTTTCATCTTCTTCATTACAGATGGAAACTGTACAAACTATATTACTAGAACTTTATTTTTAGATTTGCTTGGACAAAGTTTTTATAACAATCATATTTATCTATATTATTTTATGAATGGTAGTATTTGTTTTCTTTTTATCCCTTTTATTTATATTGCATCTGGAATTTTTATTTCTAGTCTATTTAAAAATAAAATACAAGTGTACTATTATTTTATAATTTTATACTTATTTTTAACCATAAATACTGGAACGTTAATTGATTTATTTGGTGATCAATTCTTATATTTAGACCCTAGTTCTATTTTACTTGCAGGTTCTTATCAAAGTGTTTCAACTCCCTTCTTATTATTTTTGAACGTAATGATTTTAAGTAGTAGTTTGTATTTTTACAAAAGAAAGAAGAGTGTATATGAAAAATAAATTTCTACATTTGAGTCTATTTATCATTTTAAATTTAATCACCATATTTAGTATTTTGTATTGCAATCGAGATATGAAACCACTTCCTATTTCAGCCTGTTATCAAAATCTACTTGTATTTTTTAGTTGTGTATTCTTTGCAAACATATCAATATTTAAGAAAGAAGATAAAGTAGTAAAATTGCTTCCTTTTTTACAACATTTGTTCTTTTATAATAGTATGGTTTGTTGTATCGTTTTTGTTTTAGTTCTTTTTATAGCACTTCTTTTAGGAGGACAGAGTTTTCTATCTATTCTTTTTATTACTACATTTCAATTTTTCTTACTACTAATATTACATTCTCTTTTTCTCTTTTTAGTAAGTGTTGATAAAAATTTAAGAATTAAGGGTGATTATTATTTACTAGGAACTTTCCTCTTTATTTACATGTTCTACATATTTATATATTCTTATGGAAATAACGTTTTGTTTATCAATATATATAGATATCTTTTTATGGGATTTACAGGTATATATGTTCTTTGGCATTACCTTTTTTGGTTTTGTATTCCATGTGTTATAATAGGAATAAAGTATAGGAATAATTTAGGAGGGGTCTATGATAGAGTTAAGAAATGTAAAAAAAGAATATAAAATAAAAAAACAAAAAGTACAAGCATTACAAGATATTAGTTTAATCCTCCCAAATAAAGGAATGGTTAGTATTTTAGGGACTAGTGGAAGTGGAAAAAGTACTTTATTAAATATAATAGGCGGATTAGATTCTTATGATTCTGGAGAGATGTTTGTTGATGGAAAAAGTACAAAAACATTTAATGAAAAGGATTATACTCGATATAGGAATAGCTATGTAGGATTTGTCTTTCAAGAATTTTGCCTGATTGAAGAGTATACAGTATATGAAAATATTGCCTTAGTAGCAAAACTACAGGGAAAAAGAAAAAATAAAAAAGAAATTCAAGAAATTTTAAAAAAATTAGGATTAGAGGGATACGAGAATAGAAAAATACATGAATTATCAGGAGGACAAAAACAAAGGGTGAGTTTAGCTCGAATCTTAATAAAGAAACCAAAAATCATATTAGCTGATGAACCAACAGGTTCCTTAGATAGTAAAACAGGAAAAGAAGTGATGGAACTTTTAAAGCAAATCAGTGAGGAAATCTTAGTCGTATTAGTTACGCATAATGGAGAATATGCCTTAGAATATGCAAGTCAAATCATTGAAATTGAAGATGGAAGGATTATTAAAGATACGATTTGTGCTCCTGCTAACAGCAAAGAAGAATATACAAGTAAAAAATCAAAATTACCTTTTACAGAATTATTTCGACTAGGAAGCAAATTACTACTACATCGCAAAATAAAATTAGTCTTATCTATGTTATTATTGATTATTTCAAGTATTCTTTTAAATTCACTTTACATTGTATATAAATATAATGTAAATGAAAACCATTTACAGATGTTGAAAGAAGAGAAAAGAAATGTAGTAGAGATACGAAAGAAAACAGGAAATATGAGAGAAGAAGATATTTCCTTTCTTCAAAAGCATGTAGGGAATAATGTAGGAGTTGTTTATTTGAATCAAAATCGGATGACATTTTCTTCTTTATTTCATACAGAGAATATGCAAGGGGAAAATCTGGAAGAAGAACTTCAAATTATAGAAATGGATAAGTTTTTGTTCGAAAATAATTTTTTAGGAACTATACCTTTACAAGAAAAAGAGGTAGTTATTTCTGCATCTCTTGCTGATAAAATGATTAAATATGGTGTGTATGATGAAAAGAATAATAGAGTATTCCCAAAAAATCAGCAAGAAATTCTAAATAAAACATATCAGTTTGATCAAGATTATATTAGAGTTGTTGGAATAGAAAGTGATTATCAAGATAAAATTTATGTAAAAGAAAATTTTACGCATACATTAAAAGGAAATATACGTATTGGTTTAGATACAAATAATCAATATGTTTTAAAAATACCACAAAATAAAAAAATGATACAAACGATTGATTATAGTAATGACAAAATTGAATACTATGATGGAAAAAATTGGAAAAAAACTACAAAATTAGAAAAAAATCAAGTCATTTTAAATATAGGCGATATTATGCCTGATAAAATTTCTTATATAGATCAATTAGAAACTTATATAACAAATCATCCCTCTTTAAAACCATATGAAGCAGAAAAAGAGCTTATTAAACAACTTGATATAAATAAATATATTGGTATGCATGGACAATTTGATATTTATGAAAATTTAGACGTTTATATAGATGGAAAAGATGTTAAAAGTGATAAGCACTACGATGTAGAAGTCATTGGTGTAACAGGATTTGCTTACTTTGATAACCAGACCACATTCCTTTCCAAAGAAATCTTATCTGATTATGATGCATTTTCTTATCAGAAAGTGGGATTCTTACTACCAATAGAAAAGATAGAGCTCTCTAAATTAGGAAAACAATATACCATTTATAGCCATTATTTAAGTAATTTAAATATATTTTCTGAATGGATTTTTGAACATAAGTTTCTTGTAGATTTATTATTTGCATTATTCTTTATTTTTACCTTATTACTACTCATTTACTTTGTATCAACCTATATAGTAGATTCCCAAAAACAAATCGGAATCTTAAAAGCATTAGGTGCTGAAAATAAAGATATTATTAAAATGTTTTGTATTGTTTTATTTGTTGTTATTTTAATCATAATATTAGTTACTATTTTATTTAGTAAACAGTTACTCCTTCTATGTAATTCTTATTATGGAAAAGTAACAGGGACAAACATTCATCCTTTTTACATGTGCAGGGAAAACTATTCTTTCTTACTCATCTATTACATAAGCATACTATGGATAGTATCTCTATTTTCTATTTTAAGAATAACAAAAATGAAGCCAATTCATGCTATTAATAAAAATATATAAAAAAGTCTAGAGTATATTCTAGGCTTTATTTTTGTTCTAAATAATTTACAATTGGTGGAATAATCTGTTTCTTTCTTGATACGATACCATCCATATAAATTCCTTGTTCAAAGTTTTCCATATCGAAACAATTCTTTAAAATATTTTCTGCTCCTTCATTAAAGTAAATATAGGAACCATTATTAATAATATCAGTAACAACAAAACAAACAAGGGTATAATTATTATTTTCAGTAATTGTGTTTAAAAGATGAATATAGTCATTTGCTTGTTTTGAAATTGCTTCATAGTCAATAATGAAGATTTGACAAACAGCAATCTTTTTATCATCCACATTAAAGTTTTTAAAATCGGTATAAATAATTTCTTCTAATGATTTTCCTTCTAGACTTGCTCCCGCTTTTAACATCTCAAATCCATATTTCTCTGTATCAATTCCCGCAACTTTAGCAAGTTCTTCTGCCACAAATTTATCTAATTCTGTTGTGGTAGGAGATTTAAATAACAACGTATCTGATAAGATACCAGAAACCATACAACCTGCAATTTCCTTTGGTATAGCAATATTATTTTCCTCATACAATCTATAAATAATTGTATTTGTACTTCCAACAGGCATATTTCTAAAATTAATTGGCATCACAGAAGAAAAATTTCCAATTTTATGATGGTCTATAATTTCTAAAATCTCAGCTTCTTCAATTCCATCTACAGTTTGTTCTTTCTCATTATGATCTACTAAAATAATCTTCTTTTTTTGTTTATCATCAATATCTGTAATACGAATAAGTCCATGACAATTATTCTCTTTATCTACAACTGGGTAATTGTTATGTCTTAATTTAGTACTTTTATCTACAAAATCATCATAATAATCATTGTAATCAAATGTATAAGGCGTATTATTTTCAGTTAACGTATAAATATAATTACTAAGGCCAATCAATTTTGCCGATGTGAATGTATCCATTTTTGTACGTACAATATTTACCTTATTTTCTCTAGCAATTTTTATATGTTCTTCTTTAATATAACTATCTCCTGTAAGAACAATGAGTTTAATTTTATTTAAAGCTGCATATTCAATAATACTATGCCTATCTCCTACAACTAGAATATCGTTTTCTCCTAGACAAACATTATTCATAAATGTAGTACTTCTATAAGAAGCAACAGAGATATTTCCCTTAATTTCTTCATCAAACCTTAAGATTTCCTCTGCTTCTAACGTTTTTAAAATATTGTCATAAGATGTTTCTAAACGTCTAGCATCGTTTGTTATTAAATGTTTTGTAATCATTTTAATTGTAACTAGATTTAGAAATTTATTATCTCGTATAATAGGTACACCAGTAATTTCTTTTTCTGTCATATAGTCATAAGCTTCTTTAATACTCATTTTTTCATCGATAACATAATCTCTGTGATAATTAACATCCCGAATTTGTAATTTTACATCATTTAGATATTTTGGTTCTTTTATATCAAAATAATCAAGAACATATTTTGTTTCATTGTTAATATCCCCTAAAACACGAGGTTCTGTATCCATTCCTAATTGATTTTTTAGATAAGAAAGTGCAATTGCAGCAGTAACACTATCTGTATCTGGCTTTTTATGCCCAAAAATATAAATTTTTTCCATAAAAAATCACTCCTAACCAAGTCATTATACCATAAAAAAATATTTTTGGTTCGTATATTTACTTTCTTTTTTAACAAACTATTAAAAGAAAGAAGGTTTTTATGAAAGCAACAGGCATATTTCGAAGAATTGATGAATTAGGAAGAATTGTAATACCAAAGGAAATAAGAAGAAATCTTCATATTCGTGAAGGGGATAATATTGAAATTTATATTAATGAGAACGAAGAAATTATTCTTAGAAAATATTCCTCTTTAAAAAATATTAAAGATTTTGCCCAACGTTTTACGGATTCTATTTACTCTCTTTTAAAAAATAATATTCTTGTCACTGATAAAGACCATATTATAGCAGTTTCGGGGGAATATAAGAAAGAATACTTAGAAAAAGGAATTAGTGAAGAATTGGCATCATTTATTGAACGTAGAAATAATATCTTAGAAAAACATAAAAAACAAATATACTTTATAGAAGATGAAGTGGTAGAATGTACTTATGTCATTGAACCTATCTATGTAGAAGGTGATGTAGTAGGATTATTTGTTATTTTTTCAACAGAAGATGTAGTTACGGAAACAGAACAGAAAATAGCACGTATTGCAACCGAATTTTTCATGAAATATCTTGAAGAATAGAAAAGAGTATGTTATAATTTCATCATAAATGTGGTGAAGGAAAGAAAAATAGTAGCGTTTTAAAGAGAGTCTATGGTTGGTGAAAATAGATAAATAAAGCTATTTCGAATGGTTCTGGAACAGTTTCTACGATATTTAGTAGAAAACGTGTATACGCGTTACGTATTCAAGGTGATTATTCACAAAGTAAGGTGGTACCACGGCTAGTTCGTCCTTTGAATTAGTCGTTTTTTATTTGGAGAGGATGAGAAAAATGAAAGAAAAATTTTATATTTCAACAGCAATAGCCTATACATCTGCAAAGCCTCATA
Organism: uncultured Bacilli bacterium; assembly: GCA_948629335.1. Classification (GTDB taxonomy): domain Bacteria; phylum Bacillota_I; class Bacilli_A; order RF39; family UBA660; genus CATOJL01. The sequence goes on along the minus strand of CAPHZB010000035.1, from coordinate 8,458 downwards.
TTGGAAATACATATGAGATTGTTTTAGCAGATGCGATTGCTCGTTATAAGCGAATTACAGGGTATGATGTTTATTTTCAAACAGGTACTGATGAACATGGACAAAAAATTGAGTTGAAGGCAAAGGAGAAAAATGTAACGCCACAAGAATATGTTGATGATATTGCAAAGGAAATCAAAAATATTTGGGATGTTATGAATACAAGTTATGATAAATTTGTTCGAACAACCGATAAAAAACATGAAGAGATTGTTGCTAAAATATTCAAGAAATTATATGATCAAGGGGATATTTATAAGGGAGAGTATTCAGGACTTTATTGCACACCTTGTGAATCATTCTGGACAGAATCACAATTAGTTGATGGAAAATGTCCTGATTGTGGAAGGGAAGTAAAATCGGCACACGAAGAAGCCTATTTCTTTAAATTAGATAAATATGCAAAAATGCTAGAAGAGTATATTAATACGCATGATGATTTTATAAAACCAGAGGCAAGAAAAAATGAAATTATTAATAATTTTATAAAGCCTGGTTTACAAGATTTATGTGTATCGAGAACTTCTTTTAAATGGGGAATTCCTGTTTCTTTTGATGATAATCATGTGATTTATGTATGGATTGATGCGTTAAGTAATTATATTACTTTTTTAGGATATGATTTAGAAGAACAAACAGAATCATTTAAAAAATATTGGCCAGCAGATATTCATTTAATTGGAAAGGATATTTTACGTTTTCATACGATTTATTGGCCCATTATGTTAATGGCTCTTGATTTACCCCTTCCAAAACAAATTTTTGGACACCCATGGATTTTATTTAATTCTGATAAAATGAGTAAGTCTAAAGGAAATATTGTCTATGCAGATGATTTAGTACGTGAATTTGGAGTAGACGCAGTTCGTTATTATATGTTACATGAAATTCCTTATGCATCTGACGGAATATTTACCTATGAACTTTTCATTGAACGCATTAATTCTGATTTAGCAAATATTTTAGGAAACCTAGTCAATAGAACAATTTCTATGTCTAAAAAGTATTTTAATGGAATTGTTACCAATCCACATGTAGAAGAAGCAATTGATGAAGAATTAAAAACACTTGTATTAGAAACGCCTAAAAGGGTAGAAGAAAAAATGAGTGATTTACGTATTGCAGATGCCATTGACCTTATTTTTGATATTTTTCGAAGAAGTAATAAATATATTGATGAAACTATGCCATGGGTTTTAGCAAAAGAAGAGGCTAAGCAGGATCGATTGAGAACAGTTTTGTACAATCTTTTAGAGTCTATTCGTAGTGGAGCCATTTTATTAGAGGCATATTTACCAGATACATCAAAACGTATTTTTGAACAGTTAAATGTAGAAAATAAAGGAATTGCATCCATCAATTTCGCAGGAATACCAGAAGGGTTAGTACTGAATAATCCTGAACCATTATTTATACGTATTGATAAAGAAAAGAAATTAGAAGAACTAGGCGTTAAAAATAAAGCTGTTTAGTGGAACATAACTTTTAAAATGGAGGTAAAGATGAAAAGGGGATTTACGCTTATTGAATTACTAGCTGTTATTGTGATACTTGCAGTTATTGCACTTATTGCAGTACCATTAATACTCAGTTTAGTAAATAAATCAAGATTAAAAGCGGCTGAGGAAAGTGCACTCTTTTATGTAGATACAATTGAAAATATGTTGATGATTAATAATATAGAAAATACGGATGGAAAAACCTATAAAGTAAAAGGAAAGACCGTTGTAGATGAAAATAATGAAGTCATTTTAAACTTGGAAATCAAAGGAGATACGCCCTACAATGGAGTAAATAACGAAATAAAAATAAATAGTGGTTTTGTTGAAACCGCAAATCTAAGATTTAATGCTTATTATGTCCATTATGAAATGAACATGGAAACAAAAGAATTTAAAACATGTACTTCACAAAAAGGATTTTTAGATAAATGTGATGGAACAGGGACTGTGACACCAGGAATACCAGAAACACCTGATACACCAGAAGAGCCAAAAGGAAATGCATCCATAGAAATAGCAAAAGGAAAAACCTATTTTGCGACTGTCTACTTAGATCCAACAGACACAACTAAAATTTGTACAAAAGAAGAAGCTTTAGCAAATGTCAATGAATATGGAACACCAACAGAAATTAAGACAGGATGTATGAGATGGTATGTGTATAAAGAGGAAGAAGAAAATTATACAATGATTTTGGATCATAATATGGGAGCTATTGTCACATGGAATACAACAAATGGTCCTGCTAATATTAATTCTGTTTCAGCCTATTTTAATAACAATGCATCAGACTGGGAGGAAGATATTAAAAATACAGTAAGATTGATTCGTGCGGATGAGATTGCTGAAATTACAGGGGCAGATCGTGAAGAAACATTGAAATGGAGTCCGAGTAAACGTTATGCAAGTAGTAATATAAATATTGAAAATCAAATTTCAAGATTTTATTTAGATGGAAGTGGAAATAGTTATAGTAATACAGACGGATGGATGAAGCCAGTAGCAACAACGCCAGGATCCAGTAGATATGCATGGCTTTATAATTACACAAATGGATGTACAGGTGGAAGTACTGAATATGGTTGTGATGTAGCTGATAACAACACATATACTTCTGCAATGGCTAATAATCCGATTGAAGGGAAAATAGAAGGTTATTGGACGAGTCAGTCGGCTATGGGTTGCGGGTATTCTGCCGCATGGATGGTCTATTCGAGAGGTCAACTAACGCCATGTTCATATGATAGTGGACTTGTCGGAATACGACCTGTAATTACTGTCAAAAAATCGATTTTCTTTTCTGAATAATAGTATTCTGTTTTTATATCGAATTCAAGGAGTAGATGGATAATAAAGGGAATCTTTACGAAATTTGTGTAAAGTGTCGGTATTTGTAGGTAGAAAAAGGTGAAAGTTACTTTTCATCCTTTTTTATATGTGATATATTCGATGTGTTGTGAAAAATAAGAGGAGGGTATTTATTTTGAAAATAACAGACAGGCAGTATGTTGTTTTATCATTCTTAGTCGTTTGTTTTGTAATTCTTAGTAATGCCATTATTTATAAAAATATTATTGATGCATTATATTTAGTTGTGCTACTTATAGGTTCTATTCGAATGTATTTTGTTCGAAAAAGGGACGCCAATGTTATTCATTAGTATATCTTAGTCAATGAACTATTATAGGTAGAGCATTGCTTTTTTTTGTTTTCAATACTCTTGAGGTATATTCAAAAAATAAGTACTTTTTAAGACTGCAATCATAAATTAATGATAGAGAGCTTTTTCTATAGTGATTATGTTAGAAGAGAAAAATGAAAAACTTTACAGAAGGTTTCTACCTTCTTGACAATTTATTAAAAATATGGCAGAATATTGTCAAAGTAAGGGGGAGAGAAGTATGAAAAATACAAAATTAATTACAATACTTATTTGTGTTATTGCGCTTGGAGGAGTCACAGGTGGAGTTGTGACATATTATACACATCAAAATAAAAAAGAGTTACAGGAAACGGAGAAAACACCATCTATAAATACAGATAAGAAAGAGGATAATCAAAATACAAATATAAATGATGAATCAAATGAGAAAGATGATAGCAATAATACACCAGAAATAGAGGATACTACAAATGATTCAAAAAATGATTTGGTGGATGTAGATCGTAAGCCAAATTCTACAAATACGAATTCATCTAGTAATAAAAAGCCTAGCTCATCAAGTGGAAATAGTGTAAAACCTGAAGAAAAACCAATTATTTCAGATAAACCAAGTGAGCCAGTGGTACCTGAAGATCCAGAAACACCTGAAGATCCAGAAATACCTGTGGTACCAGAACAACCAACAAAACCTGAAGAACCAGTTCAACCAGAAATTCCAGAACAGCCAACAGAACCTTCTGTTCCTGAAAAGCCAGAAGAACCAGAACTACCAAGTAAGCCAGAAATACCAGAAGAGAAACCAGTTACCGATTTAGTAATTACTAATAGTATGCTAAGTGGGGGAGTATATAAAGTAGCTAATAAGAAATATAATACGATTACCATCTCTAATATAGAGGAGAATGCCAAAATCATATTAGAATCTGTAACTGTGAATGAAAACTTAGTTTTGATTCAACCGGGAAAATATCAATTAGATATTATGAACTCTACAGTGCCAGATATGTTAATAACAAATATCTCTCAGATTTATTCTTTTAAAGCGAGAGCTATGAACAGTAGAAACAAAGTGCTTGAAGGAGCTACGATAAATTTTGAAGAAAGTAGAGTAGATAATATTTCTATTCATAGCAATGTAGAAATAAATGGGACGAATATAGTACCAAATATCGATGTAAATACGGCAGATGAAGTAGTTTTAAATATTCCTAGTAGGAATTTATCTTTAAATACAAATGGCGTAGTAGCTATAAATAAGAGTGCAGATTCTATTGAAAATGTAGGAATGGGAGCAGAGATTAATATAAATGCTTCAGTTACGGAATTAACCAATACAAGAAGTAGTACAATCCGAATAAGTGAAGGAAATACAGTGACTCATTTCTATAATCAAGGTGAAAACACCATAGTATCAGGAAATGGTACAATTACAAATACAAAAATTAGTGCCAATAATACGAGAATTTATACAGAAGTAACTCATGTACCTGAAGTTGATGAGGATATAGATTATTTAGTTCGTAAGGAATCACAAATTCGAATTGTAGATGCAACTTCAAAAACACAAGGAAGCGTTACATTTACTTTAAGTGAACCAGTAGAACTTACTTTAAATGATATTTCTGTCATTTGTAGTGCAGGAAAGAATATAAGTTTATTTCATTTGACAACGAAGGATAATACAACTTATACATTAACAACATCCTATTATAAAAATCCATCTTATGGACTTTATATCACGCTTCCAAATGGAAACATTATTAGTAAAAATTTTGAGACAGATTACGCAAATCCAACTGCTACAGATGTGGTAACAGAAAGAATTTCTGTTACAGAAGCAAATTTAAAACTTTATGGTGTAGATGAAGGGGGAACACTATACTATGTTTTAGAAGATATAGCGACAAGAAGTATGGTTAGTGCATCTGATATAAAACAAAATGGAAAGTCAGAGCCAGTAAAAGTTGGATTCAATCATATAACAATTAAAGAATTAGAACCAGGAAAGTCATATAATTTATATTATATTATGGAAGGATATTTTTCTAATACAACTTCCATAAATGGACCATTTACTATTGAAAGTCAGAGTAAAGAAGTAGAACAAAGTAAATATGAAATTATATATGCAAAAGAAGAAATTCGTAACCGTTTTGTTTTCAAATTGAATCGTGTACCAGAAAAAGAATTAACTTTACAAGATTTTGAAATTCATTGTCCAAGTGATAGCAGTTTAACAACCAAAGGCGCTACATTCTATGTAAGTCCTGACTTATTAACTTATATCATAGTAATACCAGATAATTATGGACATAAGGATAATGAGTATACAGTTAAGGTTCAAGTGTCTAATGATGAAAAAATTGAGAAAAGTTTTGCCACTCATATGAATCCCCCAGTGATTACAGGTGCAGTTGATGGTGTAGTACGTGATTCTGAATCAACAGCAAAATTTACATTTAATTCAGATGAAGCAGGTACAGTATATTATGGTATTTATGAGTGGAACGGTGGTATATATGACTATAATACTTCAACCCCATTTGCAACTGATGTAATAACAGGTAGAATTAATAGCCAAAAACAAGTTTTACACGCAGGTTTAAATACAATAGAGTTTGATTTAAGCAATGTGACAGTAACTAAAAATACTAGAATTTGGGCATTATTTGTTGATGAAGTTGGAAATTATCGTGTTGGTTTTGTTGATCACTATAAGATTCCAGAATATGTAGAACCAAAGCCACCAGAGTCAGAAAGTACCCTAGAAATTGTATATTTTAAATTTACAAATAATAATTTTTTTGAAATAGAGTTTAATGAAGAAATATTCTATAATATAGAGGCAAGTGATGTGTCGTTGTCTGTTGCAGGATCAGGTTCATTGCCAAGTAAATTATTATATATCATAGATAATTCTATGCCAAAAAAAGTTACAATTAAAGTTCAAAATTACACTTTACCAATGGGTGAGTATGAATTAACAATACTTGCAACTGATAAAAATGAAAAGGAAGTTAAACTTGTTAGAAAAGTAGAGGTAAAATAAAAAGGTTAAACAGAAATGTTTGCCTTTTTTTTATTACTTCATTTGCATCTTTTATTAATTAGCTATGTGTTTTAGGTCAATCTTTCTTACCTTTATATTGTAGAAATGTTGTGATTTTCTTTTTTTTATTATATAATGGACAAAAATAGGAGGGGTATCGTATGCATAGCGAGAAAGGATTTACACTTATTGAACTTTTGGCTGTTATTGTGATTTTGGCAGTGATTGCATTGATTGCCATTCCTACATTATTAAGTATTATATGGAAATCAAGAGTTAAAGCCTTAGAAGATAGTTGCTATGGACTTATTGAAGCTATTAATGAACAATATATTACAGATGTGCTTAATCGAAATGAGGATATGATTACAGAAGGTTTAGTTACAGATGTAAAAGAGATTTCAAAAGAAAAACCTTATGCAGGGACATGGTATTTAGAGCAAGTAGATGTATTTTCGAAGAATCAGATTATTATTGAAAATGTTTCTTTTCCATCAATGAAAGACTATGTGTGTACAAATAAAAATACATTAAATAATCGGGTAGAGTGTACAAAAGGGAAAAATCCTTCAGGTGGTACGAATCCTTCTGTACCAGAATCAAATATAATAGAATACGTAAATGAGAATTTTACAGATTGTGAAGAAGTAAAATGTGCATTAGATGAGTTATATGAGATGGTTGTAAAAGAAAAGTAAAAATTATGAAAGGGAATCGATTTATATGAAATGTAAGAAGGAAAAAATTAGAAATTTTTTTAAAAGTAACATTTTTAGTTTTATTTTAGGAGGAATTTTATTTAGTAGTGTTACTGTATATGCAGCTATTATTAATTCAAAGGATGTTTCCTATTCGCCTGATAATTCTAGTTTTAAGGTAGATAATGTAAAAACAGCACTTGATTTTTTATATGAACATGCTACAAAAGGAAGCTTTACAGGAGGAGAACTCACTTATGTTTACCATGATCTAAAAATTTATTTTGATCCAGATACACTAAAATTACGTTATGAGTATGAAGATAAAGAAATATTTCCAATCTACTGGTATGGGTACATACCTAACGCAAGCCATATGGGGCAGTTTGGATTTACTCCGTGGAATGAAACGAATTCGCGAACAAGCATTACATATCAGAAAGAAAGCTTTTTAATGAACAGAAGTGTAACAACAAGTTCTAGTTATTGTGTAGGAGGAATTACAACTGAAAGGAAAATGAATTTTGGTAGTTACTCAAAGTATAATTTGATTATCAATAGTGCTACTGCTCCTGGACAAGTACATTATGCAGCTAATACAGGCTCAATGGGAAATAATTTAGGAAATGAAGGAAATAGTTTAGGAAGTTTTGCAAAAAGTACTACTCCACAAAAATTGAGTTATAATATCTCTGGGGTAAGTGGAAGTTATTATCCAGCTATTCGTACATGGTGTGTTGGAGGAACCATCGAAATAGGAGCGATATGGTTAGAATAAAGTCAGTAGTAATACTAATTTTTATTTGATAAAAAATCAAAATTTTTCTGATATGAATTTTTGACAATAATTATAAAATATGTTATTATGAATATGTCAAGGAAACTTGCATAAAATAAAAAAGGAATACCTAGTTTTGCTGAGTTAGGTACTATTCCAAAAAAATGTTAAAGTACCGACTTATACAGTTGGTACTATTTTTATTAAAATGACTAAAATCACAATAATAAGGAGTATTATGATAGTACAAAGATATTCGTCTTTCTTTCTCATAATTTCACCTCCTTCCACTTCTAAAAGTAAAGGAGAATAGTACCCAAACTAACTAAATATTCCTATAAATATTATACTATTAGTGATAGATAAAAACAAGCGAACATGCTAATTCTTATAAGCTTAAAGTTATTTATATAGTTACAAATTAATACTAGGGAGATAAATTAATGGATGTGAATGAAAATTAAAAAGATATGCTGAACAAAATATATTCCCTCAGTATATTTTGAACAATAATGGACATCAAATAGAGCATATAAATATGTTATTAATAGATGCTCAAAATTAAGTAAAAATATGGATGTTGACGACTCATTAAAAAGAATTTATCTTTATAGCATTACACATTTTAATAAACTCAGTGAGAAAGAAAAAATTGGGGAATGTTATAAACATACATTAGACTTGTTGCGAAACTAGATTAGACAAATCTAAACACTATTTGGTACAATT
>CAPHZB010000034.1:9810-15240 GCA_948629335.1 uncultured Bacilli bacterium | reverse complement strand
CGAAAGAAAAATATATAAAAGAGGGATTTACAGATTATATTGCAAAACCATTTAATAAAGATCAAATTAAAATGAAATTGGATAAAATTTTTGTGAGTAAAAGGCTTGATTCTTAAGACAATATAGTGTATATTATAAATGTACTTGTTCTGGGATTTGGAGTCTCCAACCCTTTCTCGGTATAAGCGAATAATAAAGAAGGAGGAAAGCAAATGGCTTTAACAAAAGAAAAAAAAGAAGAAATTATTAAAAAATATGCTCGTAAGGAAGGCGATACTGGTTCTCCAGAAGTTCAAATTGCTATTCTTACAGCTGAAATCAATGAGCTAACAGAACACTTTAAGGAACATACACATGATTATCACTCTAAAAGAGGACTTCTAAAAAAGGTAGGACAAAGACGTAGTTTACTTAAATACTTACTTAAAACAGATGTTACTCGTTATAGAGAATTAATTAAGAGCTTAGGTTTAAGAAAGTAATCAAATTTAGTGGACACTCTTTTTTTGAGTGTCTTTGTTTTTATGATAGGATAGGAAGGAATAAATCTATATATGAAAAAAGTATTTGAATTTAATTTTAGAGGAAGAAAACTAATTGTTGAAACGGGAGAACTTGCGAAGCAGGCACATGGGGCTGTTCTTGTTCGCTATGGTGATACCGTTGTTTTATCTACTGTTGTTGTAAGCAAAACAGCAAATATTTTATCTGATTTCTTTCCACTCATGGTATTATATCAAGAAAAACTATACTCTGTTGGAAAGATTCCTGGGGGGTTCATTAAAAGAGAGGGGCGTCCTACAGATGCAGCAACATTAGCTGCTCGTATGATTGATCGTCCTATGCGACCAATGTTTCCAGAGGATTTTAGAAATGAAGTACAGGTAGTCAATACGATTTTATCTGTCGATAATGATAATTCTCCAGAACTTGCTGCAATGTTTGGTTCTTCTTTATGTACCTGTATTTCAAAAGTACCATTTGATGGACCAATTGCAGGAGTAAAAGTTGGAAGAGTGAATGGAGAATTTATTATTAATCCAACACCAGATGAATTAGAAGAGTCAGATATTGATTTAACTGTTGCAGGAACAAAAAAAGCAATTAACATGGTAGAGGCTGGCTCTAGGGAAGTATCAGAAGAAGATATGTTAGAAGCATTAATGTTTGGACATGAAGCTGTAAAAGAATTGTGCGTATTTCAGGAAGAGATTATTTCTGAAGTGGGTGTGGAAAAGATGGAATATGAGCACCTTGCAATTGAACAGGAATTAAGAGATAGAGTTTATGCAATGTCTGCAAAAAAATTAGATACTGCTATGCGAATTAAAGAAAAGTCAGAAAAATATAATGCCATTGATATGGTAAAAGAAGAAGTAGTTTCTATCTTTGAAGAGGAAAATGCTACTTTGGAAAAAGAAGAATTAACGATTTTACTTACAAAAGTAAAACTTGTTTTAGAATCTATTGAATATGATATTTTTAGAGCAATTACAGTAAATGAAAAAACAAGATCTGATGGAAGGCAAATGGATGAGATACGTCCATTAAAAGCAGAAATTGATTTATTACCAAGAACACATGGAAGTGCTTTATTTACAAGAGGAGAAACTCAGGCATTAGCCGTTACAACACTTGGTGCTTTAAATGAATATCAAGTATTAGATGGTATTAGTCTAGAAGCAGAAAAACACTTTATGCTTCACTATAACTTTCCACAATTTTCAGTCGGAGAAACTGGGAGATATGGGTCTCCTGGAAGAAGAGAAATTGGACATGGGGCTTTAGGAGAAAGATGCTTAAAACAAGTAATGCCTAGTGAAGAAGAATTTCCTTATACAGTACGTGTTGTATCAGAAATTTTAGAATCGAATGGTTCTTCTAGTCAAGCAACAATATGCGCAGGTTGTATGAGTCTGATGGCAGCAGGAGTTCCGATAAAAGCGCCCGTTGCGGGGATTGCAATGGGACTAATTACTTCAACAGATGGTGAGGATTATACGATTTTGACTGATATTCAAGGAATGGAAGATCACCTTGGAGATATGGATTTTAAAGTTGGGGGAACAAGAAAAGGAATTTGTTCTTTACAGATGGATATTAAAATAAAGGGAATTACAAAAGAAATATTAAAAGAAGCATTAGAACAAGCAAAAAAGGCAAGAATGCAAATTCTAGATGTGATGGAGGATGTTATTGCAACCCCTAGAGAAGAAGTTTCAAAGTATGCACCAAAGACAGTTACATTTATGATTGATCCTGAAAAAATAAAAGACGTTATTGGTAAAGGTGGAGAAATGATTACTAAAATTATCTTAGAAGCCTCTGGAACACAGACAGTACAAGATGTGAATTCTGTGAAGGTGGATCTAGAAGATGATGGCCGTGTTATTATCTATCATACCGATAAGGAAATTATTGAAAAAACAAGAAAAATGATTGAGGATATTGTAAGGGAAGTAGAAGACGGTGCAATTTATAAAGGAAAAGTTGTAAAGGTAGAAGACTTTGGCTGCTTTGTCGAATTATGGCCAGGATGTGAAGGACTTGTCCATGTATCACACTTATCAAAAGAACGTGTGGAAAAACCAAGTGATGTTGTTAAGGTGGGGGATGAGATTTTGGTTAAATCCCTAGGCTTTGATAAAAAAGGAAGATTGAATTTATCTAGGAAAGAAGCGATTAAATAATGCTTTTTTTCTTTTTTGGAAAAATAGTAAAAGGGTGGATTTTAAGGAGAACTTCTGTTATAATAGGACCCATTAGAAGGTGATGAAGTTTGAAAAATAATAATAAAATGATTCGAGAATATTTGGAAGGATTAAAGCATAATCGAGGATTAATATTCTATTTGCCATTTGATTTATATGATTTACCCATGGAACAACGTTTATTTTATATGATGATAGAACAAGTTACATTTATGGATTTATATAAACAAATGCAGTACAAATTACGTATGCAAGACTTAGTAGAAAAAGACTTTAGATTATCTCCGTGGGTGGATGGCATTTACGATTTGGATTGTATTCATCAAGTAATGATTAGTGATCCTAGCTTTTTGAAGGCTTGTTTAGATGCCTCCTCTCATTTTTATAACGCAAATGCCTTAGAAAAATTCGCACAAGTAAAATCGATGTCAGAGGCAGATAGAAAGATTCTATTACACATTTGTCCTAATTTTGAAGAAGATTTACAAGTTTATGATAGAACCATTTATTTAGAAGATTACTATAAGTACTTTTCACGTATTGCTGATTTTTATGATGAGGAACAGTTGGCCTACTGTCATGAGACAATTGAAAAACAAATTGGACATTTTATTCAAAATCTATATACATATGATAAGAAAAATAGTGTTCGAAACATTTTAGAATTATCGGTTATTGATTATGAGTGGACAAAAGAATTTATACACATAGGAGAGTATCCTGATATTGCAAGTGGAAGACAAAATGCAATGCATAGGATAAATTTCTTTGAAAGCAGTGAAGATGATGAACTTATTGAGCGTTCTTTATTCGATATGGCATATCTTACGGATTTATTAGATACCTATTTTTATGTACGAGAAATATATAAAACAAAAGAAGGATTTGCGAAAAAGGAAGCAACATTTACCTTTCCAGAGAACCATATAAAAGAAAAAATTAAAAGACGGAAGGATGATTTAAAATGAAAACGATTTCAGATACTTTTAGGGAGCGGTTAAAAAGATTAGTTGAAGAAAATTTTGAAGATACAGAAACTGCATTGAGAAATCAGCTTTTTTCTTTTTATGAATATATAGATGAGGTGCATTCCTATTATGAAAAATTTGGGGATGATTCATTAGATTTCTTTCGCTTGTTTTTGAATCTCGAAATCTCTACCTATTATGTGGATTTCTATATGCTTATAAATCATAAAATTAAGGAATTACGCTTAAAAAAAGGGGATTATTCCAATTTGGATATACTTAGTTCTATAGAAGATTATGGTGATTTGCTAGCTACAGTTTCTGCAGACCCTTCTTTTTTAGAGGAAATGATGAAAGCTTCCTTAGAAGTAGAAGAATTGTCTTTTTTAGGGAAGGTATATCTATACGAACAGTTAGAACAAGAGGATATAGAAAAAATCATTTCTATTAATCCTGTTTTTATTGAGGAGATAGAAAGGTATAGTAGAGAAATAGAGCCAAATGACTATATTGAACATTTTGAAACAGAACTAAGAAAATGTACTCTTTCATACGAAGTACAAGAAATGAATGGAGATCATATTTTGACAGAACTTTGTGGTTTTTTAAAAAGTTTATCAATTTATGACTATGAAAATTATATAAACAATTTAAAGGATATGGCTATATTTCATTATGAATATATTAAGTATATGAGAGATTTTCACTATGATTTTACAATGTATACAGAAGAAGAAATGGATACTATGATTACCTATTTTGAAAGCGTCTCTATTCCAGAATTGGCAAGCGATGTCCTTTATAAAGAAAATTATGGTTATTTAAAAGCTATTGTTGAGTTTTATGTAAATGTTTATCCAAGAGGGGTTACTTTTGATATGGATGGTAGAGAGATTTCTTATGAAGATGTTTGTAATTACATAGAAAATGATAAAAAAGCAAAAGAAAAAGTAAAAGATAAAAATACAAGAATTTAATTTTGTAATAATAAATTTGTCATGAAACTGAATAAATAATCTTGGGAAGAAAGATACAATGTGATTTGGGTGAAAACATTTATTTTTAAACCATTTATGGCATATAGGAATCATAAAAGATATAAGGCAAAATATAAAATTCACACTATCGACATAAAAGACCTTTTTTCTGTTTGACTTATTCCTCTAAATATGGTAATATGTTAGACATCTTGTGACAAAAGGGGGAATTAAAATGAGAAAGATGGAAAGTAAAGTTTTTATGAGTTGTATTGAGGGTGATGTATATAAAGAATTCACATTAGATGAGGCAACTATTCATGAGGTAATTGTTTATTTAGAAAATGGAGTGAAGGATGAAGGAATATTCACACAAAAGGATATGAATAATGAAGAGATTTGCTCTTTAAAATGTACAAAATTAATGCATATTCTTACAACAGGGAAATATCTTTCACTTGCAGAATTTTACAGTTTAAAAGATCCTACTTTTAATGTACTACTAAAAAAAGTTTTATCTCAATTAAAAATGAAACCTTTTTTTCAAATCGGAATGGAGCAGGTAAATGATTGGTTTTATTGTATGAATAGATGTGCTCGTTGTGGTTCTGTAAATGATTATTTATTGCAAGAAAAATTGTTTGCTGATGGCATTAAGAATACAGAATACTTAAGAAAGTTACAAATGCAACTCGTAAATAATCAGTTTATTTGCACTGAAAATACAGATAAACAAAATACAGATAAACAAAATACAGATAAACAAAATACAGA
>CAPHZB010000034.1:0-9710 GCA_948629335.1 uncultured Bacilli bacterium | reverse complement strand
AAAATACAGATAAACAAAATACAGATAAACAAAATACAGATAAACAAAATACAGAGAAGTCTGTTATGTATGTAAAAAAAGAAAAAAGGATATCATAGCATATCTTTTTTTCATATAGTGTAATAGGTGATTTTAATGAGTTATATTATTGCTCATAGGGCTAATGGGGGACCTTATAAGGAAAATACAAAAGAGGCAGTTTTAGATGTATTAACCTATGATTATGTAGATGGAGTGGAAATTGATGTACATATTACACAAGATAAAAAATTTGTTGTTCACCATAACGGACTTCTTCTTTGTGAGAATAAGAATGTAATGTTTATCAATAAACAAAAATATAAAGATTTAAGAAAATGTAAGAAGATTGATCTTTTAGAAGATATTTTAAAGCAGGTGAAAACAAATAAATTTTTGATTCTAGATTTAAAGGTATCTAAAAATGAAATAAAAGAATGGAAAAGATTCATTCGATTATTAAAAAAATACCCGAATCAATATTATTTAGTAAGTTTTTCCTATCCATTTATATTGGCTTTAAAAAGACAATATCCTTTATATAAAATGGGATATTTAAAAGGATATTTTTTGAATTTAGAAAAAGAAAAAGGTATATTAGATGTATGTTTTTCTCATTATCGACAGTATAAGAAAGAAGAGGGAATATGGACAGTAAACAATAAGGAAGACATCAAAAAATATAAAGATAAAAATATTTTTATTATTACAGATTATCCTAAGTATGCGAAATGACATTTCCTCCAACAATAGTATCAGAAACTTCAGATATAATCATGGCCCGAGAGTCAATTTGTTTGATAATTTGAATGACTTTTTTCTTACTCTTTCTTGGAATGGCAAGGAGAATAACATAACAGGAGTCTTTTGTACCACTTCCTAATAAGGTAGTATAGGTGTAACCTGCTTCATTCAATTGGTTTAAAACCTCCATTTGGTTGGTAATACAAAAAAGAATATTTTCTCCCATAGCTAGCTTATTTTCAACGGCACATCCCACATAAGAGCCAACCGCTGAGCCAAAGGCAAAAACAAATATTTTTATGGGGTCATTTGTTACATTGGTAATTGCCATAGAGGCAGAAGCTACCCAAACAATTCCAATTAAAAATTGTAAGATGGCCCCTAACATCTTTTTTCCATTCATGGCAACAATCATACGAACTGTACCTAAAGCATTTTCAAGAAGTTTTAGGGAAAAAATGGCAAGATAAATAAATGGATGCATACTATCACCATTAGTAGTATTCTTAAAGTTCTGAAAAATATACAAAAAACACGCTTAAGAACGTGTTTTATATAATTTTTTTAATAAATTATCTCCAAATAATTCCTTTAAAACCCCACTTTTATGCATGATATAAAAATAAATACTAGAACCAAAGAAGACATAAAGAACCACTTGAACGATAGAAGACATTCTATGAAGCGTATTTAAAGGAATAATAAATTCTAAAAGCATCATGGAAACTAACATAATAAGAGTTGCAAGAACAATCTTTGTCACATTTATTTTTGTAGAACGATAATTCAAATGTAAATATTTTTTTAAATAGAGGAACAAAAATGTACATGGAATAATTTGTGTAATTAAAGTAGCAACACTTGCTCCTTGATATCCTCCAAAACCAATAAATTCACACAAATACATCATTGGAATATTTAAAATAGCATTTGCAATAAGGGAGAATAAAAGCGTAAGGATAGCTACTTTGTTTTTGTTAGTTGTTTGTACAATGTTAATTAGTATCGTAATTAAAGAAAATGTAATTGATTGAATAATAAACATGCGAAATACTTCAATACTAAGGGCATTGTAGCCATAGAAAATGATCCAAACAGGACGCGCCAAGAAGAAAAGTCCAAAGGTCATAGGAATAATAAAAAATAGTAATGTTTGAATAGCTTGATTGATTTTTATATTTAAAGAATTGTTTTTTTTCTGAATAAAATCAGAGGCTATATTTGGAATTAAACTTGTTGAAATACCCATAGAAATAGAAATAACAATCATACTTAATTTAGAACCCCATGTTCCAATGACAGAAAATGCAGTTTCTGAAACATTACTAGCATAACCTAAATCAGTCAGTGTTCTAACGACAGTCAGTGTATCTACTAAATTATAGGATGACTTTAAAACATCAATAATAATGAAAGGAAGCGCTAAAAGAATAATTTGTTTTACTAAATACTTCGTTGTAAATTTTGCTTCATTTCGGGTAATATGTTCATTGCATTTAAAAGAATCTTTATTTTTTTTCATTTTAAAATATAAGTAAAGATAGGCAAGAAGTGCGCCAATTGTTGCAGCAAATACCGAAATTGCAATTGCAATGCCCTCTTTTAATCCCATTATTTTTAAACTGATAAAACAACCTACAATAATAATAACAACACGAAGTAACTGTTCAATTACATTGGCAATACTAGGGGGAGTAATGTATTTATGTCCTTGGTAATATCCTTTAATCACACTTAATGAGGGAACAATGAGAAGTGCTGTTGCAACAACACGAATAACTAAGGTAACATCTTCTACACTGTTTCCTCCTGTTGCGCCACCTAAAATAAAAGAAGAAACGCTAGGTGCAAAGAAAAAAAGGATGAAAAAGAAAAAGATGCCAAGAATTAAAATAATTAAGTTTCCAAGTTTAAAAATTTTTTCTTTTGTATAATAATATTCCAAACTATTGTATTCACTAACAAGTTTGCTCATAGCAATGGGAATTCCACTTGTGGATAAACTTAAGAATACAGCATAAATGGAATAAGCATAACTATATAAGGCTGCTCCTGTATTTGATATCATGGCGTAGAAGGGGATGACATAAACAAGTCCAATGATTTTGCACAGAATGATTCCAAATGTGGCAATAAAACTTCCTTCCATGAAACTATTTTTTTTCATATAGACTCCTTCCTAAAAAAGTTGACATATCGCCAACTCTTAATATTTGGACATACGATCTGTCCACCAGTTATATCTACCACTAGGGAAATTTACAATTGTTCTAGGGTCAAATGTATGTGACATGAAAGAGGCCCAACTTGAGTAATCAATACCATATAGACCTGTTGCAATTGTAAAATGGTTGTGAGCACCAGTTGTACAAGTGTCCCAAGGTGTATAGTTTGAAGGGGTATTTGGATTATGTCCACCACCCATAATTCCAATCACTGTATCTTTTGTTACTGTATCACCTTTGCTAACAAGTGCTTTTGCTAGATGCATATACATAGTCGTATATGTATTCCCATTTGTCATTTTATGATGAACTAAGACATATGTTCCACCACATTTTGATTTATAAATAATTCCAGATACAACCCCTGTACCAGAGGCATAGACTTTTACATCGGTATTGGGACTTACAGAGACATCAATTCCTGAATGGAAACCAGAGAATTGACCTGTTCGATATCCATACTCACTAGTGGCATATCCTTTAACAAGTGGGCGATAAAAGGCAGTGTTGCTTGGTAAAACGCTTCTTCCACATGTTTTAATATCTTCATCATCTTTACATTCACGATCTTCATATAGTTTTACCATATCTTGTAAGTAGCTAATTTGGTCTTTAATATCCATTTCCACGTCGACAATTTCTCCTAGTTGTGTTCCAAGATTTTTATATTCATTTTCCAAATTCTTTTGTTGTGTTGTAAGAGATGCTCTTTTTTGTTCAATTTCCTTTTGCTTTTTTTTATTTTTTTCAATGTTATCATTAAATTCATCAATCAGTGCATCGTTGTAGTTTGCTAATTGTTCTGATACAGCAGAGCGATAGATAAAATCAGTAAAATCATCTGCATTAAAGATATATTCTAAATAAGTGGAACTTCCACTGGATAATTGTGTAAAATTAATAATATCTTTAATTTGTTTCTCTTTTTCTTCAATTTGTTTATCTAATGCTTCAATTTCGGCAGTTAAATTGTCAATATCACGATAGGTTTGTTTAATATTTGCTTGAATTGTTGCAACTTTATTATTGATATTTTTCATTTCACTTTCTGTTAATTTTTGTTGTTCTTTATTTTCATTTAGTTTGTTGATTTCATCTTGAAGTTCTTTTTTTAATTCTCCGAATGTTTTTGCATCAACAGAATCATTGTACATAGAAGTTAATAACATGATGAATATCATACATGATACAAGTACTGCTTTTTTAAACCTCATTAGACTTCACCTTTCTTAATATAACTTATTTTGCTAAAAATATTATAACATATCCCACTTAAAAGTTCAAATGGAAACCGTTTTATATGCATGTATTCTATAAAATAAAAAAAGATTTTATGCATCTTCTTTTTCATTCATAATTTGTTTATGAGCTATTACATTTTCTAGAGTATTTTCTTTGCTAGCCTGTACTTTTTTGATGAAATTTATAATATAGCTAATGCCTGATAAAACTTGTAAATTTATTGTCATATAGATAAAACCCCGGAGAAGAAAATAGAATTTATGGAAATAGAGGTATAGGAAAGATATAACAATACAGATAAAAAGACTTGTTGTTTTAATTTTTCCTATCATTAGTGTTTCTGATTTATTTATTTTATAATAAAAATATAGGTTAATCAAAGCAATAGTGATTTCTAAGATGATTAGAATCCATAAAGTTTTAATTTTTCCTGTTAGAGAAATCATTAAAGAAGCAGCAAAAACTTTATCACTGATTGCATCTAATTTGGCTCCAAATTGCGAAGAAACACTCCATTTTCGTGCGAAAAATCCATCAAACAAATCCGTAAGGCAAGCAACGATTGTTAAAATGAGGACAATGTTTACTTTTCCCATAAGACCTAAAATGATAATAATAGGGGCGACAATAAGACGAAATCCAGTGAGCAAGTTAGGAAAAATTTTTTTAAATTTATAAGGTATTTTCATAAAGTTCCTCCATGTCATAAAATATTTTTTTTAAAGTATACTGTAGTGTATTAGAAATAATACGTGGAAAACGGTAGTGTTATCGTTTTCCTTTTTTATGCAATATAAATTAAGAATATCATAAGTACTGAAACCATCATACTACTTATGACAGCACAAATTTTTTTGGTACTTTGTTTTTTAGTGATAAAAGATAAAATATAAAAAATAACAGATGTTATAAGAAGTAAGCATTTTATTCCGTTTTTCTTTCCGAGGCTTGTATGTAATAGGAATGCAGAATAGCCACAAGTACATAATAATAGTAAAATTAGAAAAAATCCGAGGAGAACATTATAAAAGAAAGGTGAAGTATTTGAAGTTGATTCTAAAGGAGAAGGGGAAGATTCTCTATTTTTTTTCTTTAGCAATTCTTGTTGTCTTTTTTTCTCCTCTTGTTTTTTTTCCTCTTCTTTGGTTATTTTTTCAAAAGCAATATCTTCTTGTCTTTCCATCTTTTTTTCTAGTTTTTTTTGTCTTTTTACTTCTTTTTTTGTCTTTTTATTCATTTCTTCTTTGAAAATATCTACTAATTCACTTGTATCGATTTTATTCATAATACCACCCATCTTTATTATACATTAAAATGAGGAAAAAGGGAATTAGCAATACGTTAAATGAATGTCTACTTTTACCTCTTTTTCTGCTTATCCACAAACTCTACACATGATTCAAAATTTAACTTGTTTTCTTATCTTAGTTTTATCATTATAGTATAAATTTTTAATAGGAAATACTAAAATGTTGAGTACTTGTCACCTTTCTTTTGAAAGGAGGTTTGCTATTATGAAGAAAAAGCTTTGTTAATGATTTTATGTAAAAAAAATAGTACTCAATTTACTTACGTAGATTAAGTACTTTGTATATGAATTGGGTAAGTATTCAGCTAAGCAAAGTTAAGCATTTACTTTTTTTATTTTATGCAGGTTTTCTTGACATATTTATAATGGCATATTCTTAAGTTTTGTAAAAATTAACTTTGTTCTTTTTTATTTTTTTCCAAATAAAGTTTTCTTCAGAACTGGTCCTTGAATTTCATATGGATTTATACATTTATGTTCATTAAAACTTAACACTATATCTTCAAGTGTTTCGGTTGTAAATAAACGGCTTGTTTCATCATCTATATTATTTAATTCAACAGATGGTATTTTTTGCCCATCATTACTTTTTAAAGTTTCCCATTCATTTATACAATATAGGATATTACCATCTTGATCAATGACCTTAATACTTTTTTCTTTTGCTTTACGGTCGTGGTATAAAATTGGACTAGCATTTTCCATAACTTTTGAAATATCAGATATATCTTGGTTGCTGATTAATGTTTCTAATTCATCATATTGTTCTGGAGATATAGAATAAACAATAAAATTTAAAACAGAAGCCAATTTTAAATACTCATATAAATTGTTAGACGAAACTTTAGTTTGCCCATTATTACTTATTATTAATCCATTTAATTCTTTTACATTTGATTGTTCTATATCAGATGTATTATCTAAAATTTGTTGTTCCAACATTTTATACCTAGACAGCCTATCATCAAATTCTTTTCTTTTTTTTGATGGTAAATAAAAACAAGTTTTATCACATAATTTTTTATTTTTATGTGTAGCAAATTCTAACGCTTCTTCATAACTATCAAATACTTTTTCTACAAAATTTGAATTAGTACAAGCATGATTAAAAATATGAAATGATGGCGTAATTCTCTCCCAAATATCGTATCGTTTTTTTTGATATGGAAATACAACTTCATACTCTGGTTCCTTTTTACCATCTTCTTTATAGTTAGTTCTTTCACTTAATAAATAACATTTTGATACGATATAACAACTCACATCACAGTTTCTTTCTAATTCGTTTAATCCATGATTCCAACCAACCTGTTCTACAATAGGCATAGCAGCATATTTTACTGGATAATTATATTTCATAATGTAAACCTCTCTCAACTACGTATTATCTTAGCACATAATAGACCTGTTCGGCAAGCTATTCCTTTGAATTAAAAGAAGAAAAAGGATAATAAGCATACCTATGTAAGAATAATTTGAATGGCAGAAAATCCACGTAAATAGCATTATCCTTACAATATAAAGTGTAATAATTATAATAGTTAAAAATGTTATCCTAAAATATGCAAAAATCATTGAAAGTAATACTTATCTTAGTTGTGAATAATATGTTGTATTTACGATTAAATTTGACCTAAGCTTGCCGAACAAGTCTAATATATTTTTGCCATTGCCAACAGCTTCAAAAATATTATTTTTTATCATATTACCAATAATCGTTTTTGCTCTAGTTGAAGATACTTCTAAAGTTTATTTGCTTGATTTCATAACTATTATCTTTTATTTCAAGGTCAACATCATCAATATATCTTATAACTATATCTGCTTTAGTTTCTCTATCAAGTAAGTCCCAGTTTTCATTAAAAGCATAATGAGATATTGGTAATTTTACTTTATTAATGAAATCCATATCTCTTTTTAAAAGTATATCATCAATAGTAAAATTTAATTGTTCTGCTTGTTCATTTTCTAATAGTTTTGAGTTAATCATTTCTATTTGTTCTTCAATTATTTTTGTTTCTTCTTTAAATTCTTCTTCTGTAAATAGAGAATCAATATATGCTTTTTTGATTCTTTCTTTTTCTACTTTTAATTAAAATAAAATAAATTATTTTGAATAAAATTTCTTTTCCCAAATTTTTCTGATATATTTTAACGATAAAGTAGATAAAGTAAATCCTATAACTGGTACTAAAGAACTCAATAATATATTATTATATTGTTTTATTAAATATGAATATATAATCACTATCACATAAGTTAAAACTATAATGCAAATTTTCCTCGTCCAACTTGTTTCCCAAGATTTATCTAACTCAACTCTTCTATTTCTTTCTTTTATCTTTTCTAATTCTTGTTCAATATTCATATCTATCCTCACATTTTTCTATGATTTTCTTTTCTTGCTTCAAATATTGATATTATCTTTGTTCTTTTAGTAATTATACTCAATTTTTCTTCGTCGCTAATCAGGGTACTATTTTGTATATCCTCATTTTTTAAATTAGAATCAAATAAAAAATTATCTATAATCTCTTTATGTTGTAAAAACTCAGGACTAGGATTAATTATATTTTCATCAAAAGGTTTATACAATTCAGAAAAAATTATTTTAATTTCTTCATCATTAATATTATATAGATCAAACATTTCCAGTAAACCTTTTATATCCCAATCATCAATAATAGAAGAAAATTCAAATAGTAATATTTGCCTTTTTATTTGTTCTATTTTTGCGCCTTTTTTATTCAAAAATTCTAATTCTCTTTCTGTTATATAAAAAGTATCAATAGCTTCATTTTTTTCTTCATCATTACAATCTATCAAAAATGAATATAACTCTTTCATCCATTCAATCTCTATTTGTGAAAAATCATTTTGTTGGTTATTAGATACAAATATTATTTTTGTAATTGCATCCTCAATACTACAATGTTCCTCTTTAATAACTTTAATAATTCTATTAGAATCTATTCCGAAATTTAACATTAAATGCTTAAATAAAATATGAAATTTTTCATAAATCCATTTTGTTGGTACTTGTTGTCCATAATCAACATAAGCCTTTACTGCTTCTTCTGCTGTTTTACCATATGTAGTAACTATATAATAAATAACCCAATAATTATATGAATTATCTAAACAATATTTATATAAACTTTCCTCTTTAATAGTTAAAATTGTATTTCTGCCTCTTATATTAGTCTCTTTTTCTATTTCTTCTGGAGTTTTACCTGATGATAATAATTTATCTAATTTAATGACCGAAATACCAAAACATTTTGAAAGCTCTGAATAATCAGTTTGCTTTCCTCTTAATACAGCCTGTTTTCTTTTTAATTGTGCTTCTTTAGTAATAAAAACAGCCTTTTCAATATTATTATATAATTCATAATATTTTCTAAGCGTTTCCTTTTTTATTCCTTCTAAATTTGCTATTCCAGAAATAGTCATCATTTGCTTTTTATATAAAATTGTACCATTATGATTATCTTGAGCTTGTTTTGCTAGTCTAACCGCTTCATATATATCATCCGTTTCCTGATAATACTTTGCAAGAGATTTATTTCCTACCTCTTCAAGACTAGCTATTGCATAAATTGTCATATTTTTACTGTTATAAGGTATATCACCATTTCGTTTTAACTGATCTTGTTTAGTTCTTTCTACAGCTTTATAAATATCCTTTAAGTCTTCATAATTCTTTTTTAACGATTCAAATTTCACTTGTTCTTTTACAGAAATTGCTTTTAAACTTAACACATCACCATAGTACGAAATATTTCTTTGAGCTTGTGACTTTTTTGCACCTTTAACTGCTTCATACATATTTCCTGTTTTTTTATACCAATCTGCTAATGTTGATCGATTTATTCCTTCTAGTCTTGCTATTTCAGCCTGTGTCATCATTGTATCATTATATTCGTATAATTCACCTTTCAAGTATATTCACACCCATTTCATTATAATTATACTATTTTTACTAATTTATTGAAATATATATTAAATATTTTTCAGGATAAAATTATAGATTGAAAAGGGAATGTGTACTTAAACTATATAAATAAAGAGAAAAAACGAATTTTAAAGTCAAAAATACGATTTTATTGTATACTAAATATAGGCGTCTTCCAAAAATAAAAGTTACAATTTGACAAAAATAAAACAACTTC
>CAPHZB010000033.1 GCA_948629335.1 uncultured Bacilli bacterium | reverse complement strand
ATGTGTATTTCTACACATTATAGGCTTTTCACCTATAAACGTTTCACACATCACCTGTTATTATTATATACTGTTTCCCATGAATCTACAAGAAAAAGAAGCACCCTATCTATACTTTAGATATAACGTATGTTACAATAAGGAATAAGAAAGGAAGATTGTTATGTTATTACCACGAAGATTTAAACGTAAAAATGCGAACGATGTAGATACCACTTTCTCTTCCAGAGAAGAAATGCATTTTTTTGAAGAAGGATATACTATGAAGGAAAAATACAGTGCTGATACATTAATTGTTTCAAATTTAACTTATATTCCGAGTGAGGAAATTGACCAAAAGGTAATGTCAAAAACAACTCAATTAAAGTATTTTTTTGAACCAATTGTAGAGAATGGAAAAACCAGATATAGAGAAATATTTACAGGATTTATTGCTGATGATGAACCTAGTTATTTTAACTTACCTTATATTGAAAAGAAAAAAGGTCTATTTACTGACTATTTCTCAAACATGAAGGGACAAATGATACCTAATTTAAGTTTACTTCTATACCTAGATGAGATAAATAAGGTAAAAAAGGAAAAAGAGTACAAGAAAAAGAAGAATTGATTTATAAAGGAAGAATTTTAACAATGAATCATATAAAAAATATGAAGGAATAGATGTAATTATCCTTTTACTAAATTAATAGAATACATAGTCCATAAATTATTACCAAAATCTATGAAAAAATGACTTTATTGGTCATTTTTTATCTTCACTGTATTCTTTCACTAAATAAATTGGTCTATTCTTTACTTCTAAATACATCTTAGCCAAATACTCGCCCATAATACCAAAACAAAATAATTGTATACCGCTACACATAAATAAACAACAAATAAGGGTTGGAAATCCTTGTACAACTTCTCCAAAAATAAGGGTTTTTACAACAATAATAATGATGAAAATAAAGGAAATTAAACAAAACAATATACCAAGTATAGATGAAAGTATTAGTGGTTTTGTTGAGAAAGCTGTAATTCCTTCTATAGAATATTTTATTAAACTTTTCATATTCCATTTTGTTTGTCCAAGTTCTCTTTCAATATTCTCCTGTTCAAGCCATTTTGTATCAAATCCAACAAAGGAGAAAATTCCTTTTGAAAAACGATTGTATTCCGCTATTTGTAGAATAGAATCCACCATCCTACGATTCATCATACGATAATCCATTTCCCCTGCTTTTGTATTTAATCCCGAAAGTTTTGCCATAATCTTAAAGAAAAGTTTTGAAAAACTTCCACGAATTCCTTCCTTACGATTGTATCTTCTTACTGCCACACTTTGATATTCCTCTGTCCTTAAAATATCCACCATTCTTGGTAATAATTTAGGATCATGTTGCAAATCAGCATCCATCACAACAACATAGTCTCCTGTACAATTTTCTAACCCTGCATATATGCCTGCTTCTTTCCCAAAATTTCTTGAAAAAGAGATATAACGTACATGCTTATCTTTTTGCGCCAAAAGACGCATAATTTGTAGTGTCTCGTCTTTAGAACCATCATCTATAAAAACATATTCTAATTCTATGGTAACATCTTTCATAATTTTTGTTACTGTTTCATAAAATTTTTCTAATACTGCTTCCTCATTATAACAAGGTACAATGATACTTAGTTTTTCCATCTATACTTCCTCTTTTCATACCATATAATCCCTCCTAAGAGAAGAAAACCAATTCCACTTACGAAAAGACCTTCTCTTTTATATGGGGCTTCATAACTTATCTCTATTTTGTGTTTTCCTTTTTTAATTTCAAAGCCAATAAAGATATCATTTAACCTCAAAACATCTACTTTTTCTCCATCTATAAAAGCTTTAAAGCCTTTGTCATAAGGAATGGAGGCTACAAAATATCCATCCTTTTTTACATCGATATCTCCCACAATATTATCACCATATGTTGCTTTCTTATCAAACACAAGTGGATCTACTTCTTTTATCATTTCATATAATCGTTCATAAGATAAACTATAAATCTCAAAATCAGATAAATCATAAAAACCTTCTGAAAATGTAATTTTAAGCTCTTGTGACTTTTCTATTACATAATCAAAGATAAAATTCTGATTATGATATTTCCATGTCGAACAACTTAGCTTATTCTTCTTTCCATTGATTGTAATAGCAAGTTCCTCTATACCACATTTAGGATTGTGATTATTCTTAAAACGAATGAATATCAGACTATCTTTATATTTTTTATCTAACTTTAACTTTAAAATACCTCCCTTTTTTGCCCTTATATGAAATCCATCTTTCTTTTTTTCTATTTCTACATTTTCTTGGCTCTCCACCTCATAGCTAAGTTTTTCTTTTTCTAAAAAAGCACATTCTTCACCTTCAGCCTGTACTATATTTCCAAGAAGAGTCAAAATAGTATTCGGATAATCTAGTTTTTCAAAAAAAGGTTCTTTCACAAAATGACTTGTTGCGTAACCAATAGGTAAAACGTGATCTTTTTCATATACCTTTACATCACCTTTTTCATAGATTTTATTGCCATCTATTACTTTATTTGCTTTAGTAATCAAATATTTTTCTCCAAATAGAATTTGAAAAAGAGGGTGAAGAGAAGCTGGAGTCATCGACTTATTACGATAAGGAATAACATTATTTATCTTTTCAAAGAAAAAATCATTATATGTTTTATTGAATGTTGAGGAATACATGGTCGATGCATAATGATACTTATTTTGTATCTTATTCATGGTAATTCCTGGCAAAATAGTGTTATTTATGCGATACAGGTTTTGTTCACTTTTTATAATATAATCAATTGCTTCCTCCATATTGTGATAATCACTGCTTTCAATTGTACTTTTTAATTCTAATTTATCTCCTAAATTTGTCTTTATACAAACTACAAAAATAAAAACGAAAAGAAGAAGCAAAAAAAGATTTTCTTTTTTTGTTTTCAAATAGAGAATTAAAAACAAAAAAGTCACTCCTAAATCAAGATATACCACTTTATAATTTGTAAAGATAAGTATAATTCCACAAAGAAGAGTAATTTCCTTAATAGAAACCTTTTTGTTGAATAAATCCGTTAAAAAAAGGGAAAATGAAAATAAAACTAAGGGAAGAAAAGGGATTAATACTTTTGCATTTACATAAAGTCCTGCATTTAAAACATAGTTAAAAATAGGAAAAATACTAATGCATAATAAGATAATACCCATAAAAATATTTTCACGTTTTCTGGTAAAAAATAAATGGAAAATAGAAACAAGGCAAATTCCCGTAACTCCAATTGCATATGTTTCATAAAGTAAAAAACGATAACTACGTCTTGGAATTAATAAAGAAAGAAGTTCTACTGTTGTTCCCGTTTTATCTCGCCCTGCAAGTAGTGCATAAAGAGTTGGGAATATTAAAACTGCGCTCATTAAAATTGCAACAAAAAAAGGAATGCATAATTTTATAATCATAATTTTGTTTCTTTTTTCTTTTAAAATAATATAAAGTCCATAGATGAATAAAGCAAGAAAAGATCCAATACTATAATAATAACTTGTCATAATGATTAAAAAACAAGAAATCGTTAAAAGGGACATTTTGCCTTTTTCAAAAAAACAATCTATACCAAATAAAGCCAACATAAAAAAAGGAAAATAATTAATAAACATCCAATGTCTATGGGAATGAAATAAGAGTGGCCCTGCACATAAGAATAAAAACGATGTTACGAAAGCTATTTTAAAAGTGACGTGTTTTCTTAAGTAAAAATAAAACAAAATTGTAGATATTAAAGGAATGAATATGCCAAGAATTTGAATATAATCCACCATTTTTATAAAAGGTAAGAGATAAGAAAATAAAATGAATGGATTAAAAAGTCCATAATATGAAAAATAATAAATATTTTGTCCACTTCCTAGATGAGGTGCGAAGTCAGGAAATAAATCTCCTGTTGCATAAAATAAATTTCTAAAATATTCTGGGATAAGATAGTGCTGTGCACTCCAGTCTAACGTTGAACCATATAAATAAGTTCCTCTAGTTATTGAAAAATAAACAATAAGAGTAGAAATTACAAAAATAGATAGTGCCAATAAATCTTTTTTATTCTTGATTCCATTCATCATAAGTCCTCCAATTTTCATAATCAAACATATGACCAAATTTATCCATTGAATAACCTTGAGAAGCATAAATTGGAATAAGTTCTTCCTTTTTTACTCTACTATTCTCGGTACTAATCTTAGGTAAATCTTCAGGAATATTGCCTTTGGTATAATACTTACCAAAATACATTAATTTATTTTTATTAGAAAGCGTTGTAACTATTTTACTTGTCATTTTATGATGAATATGTCCATATTCTCCATCAGGATTATGCGTTACAATCAAATCCCAGTCTTTATAATGAATTATTTTATCTAAATCCCTAGAAATTGAATCGTAGACACTAGACCAGTCATCTCTTTTTCCTTTCGTTTTATCAGGATATCCCAACATAATATATTTTTCATTTGTCTTTGCCATAGCCTTTTCAAATTCAAGTACTCTGTTTCTTTTCACTCCACAAGTCACACATACCACTAAATAATCATCATCTATTAAGTGACTTCCTCCCCAAATAAAATCATCATCCGGATGTGCTACAATCATAAGCTTTGTAATACCTTTTGTATCCACATGCTCAATATTTTTGTCTACAGAAACACCTCTGTTCCATGTATATTTATAAATTAAAAATGTTGAAGCAAATATTGCAATTATAAAAAGGCATATTTTAAATATATTTTTTATCATATTTATCACTTCTTTCTATAGTTCAAGTATACATGGAATACAGGAATCTATTTACATTCAAACTAAGTGTAGTAACCCTTCTTGCTAAACACATATCTATATTAGCAAATTTATTACAATGATAAGTATCAATTTCTACCAGAAATTTTAAATTATTTTAACTTTTACCATCTTCATCATTCATGGTAATAAATTGTAAAATATTTACTATTTTCTCTTAAATTTTCCTATATAAAAATACAAATATAATTATCAAAATGCCATTTATTTCAGCTTAAATATCTTCTTAATTACTCTCTCACTTGCGTTTCCATCATCTAAATAATTATATTTCTCATTAAATTTTTTATATTTTTCCTTATATTTATTGAAATTTTCCTCCAAACCTTCTAAAGCATCCTCTAATTCTTCTTGAGTCTGCGTGATAGGACCAGGAAGTTCCTTCAAATCAATATAGAAATCTCTAAGTTTTCCTTTATATAAATCTAAATCATACATATAAAATAGCATAGGCCTTTTTAAGTTGGCAAAATCAAAGAAAACACTTGAATAATCGGTCATTATAATATCACTAATGATATATAGATCATTAATGTCATCATTGTCTGTTACATCAACAACAAATCCTTTATATTGGCTGACATCTACACTTTTAGCTACAAAGTAATGTGGACTAAACAAAATAATATATTTATCTTGAAATTTTTCTTTTAAAGAAGCAAAATCTATCCCTAAATCATAGGTATAACCTACGCCTGATTCATGTTGATTGTCTCTAAATGTTGGCAAATAAAAAATAATTTTTTTATCTTTAGGTAAATTATATTTCTTTTTTATTCTTAAAATTTCTTCTTTGGTATAATGAAATAATGCATCATTTCGAGGATACCCTTCTTCAATAATAATGTTCTCCAATCCAAGATTTTTCAAATTAAACGCAGAGGTAAATTTTTCTGTGCAAAACTTGGACGGAGAAATAAAGTAATCAAATCTCTTTGCATCCCTATCATTTCGCTTTTTGATTTCTTCTACCGTATTTAAAACAGAACCATCTACTTCAATATCACATCTAAGTCTTTTGAGTGGCGTTCCATGCCAACATTGAACATAAACTTGGTTCTCTTTTTTCATAATACCCTCTTCAACGATAGAATTAACAATCCAATACTTAGACATAGACAAATACTTATAATAATCGGAGCTATCATGTTTTACTAAAATTAAATGATCACATGCTTTCACTTCATGTTTGTCTGGTTCAACAAACGACCAAACAAATTTATAATCTTTAAATTCATCCATTTCTAACATTTTTTCATATATTGCTTTTGGACTACATCCATAAGTACGCCCATTAAAAGTTTCAAAAAAAAGCATTTTATCATCCACTTTATATTTTTTATAGTATTTATAATAACTTGCATTTCCCTGCATGTTTTTCACTTTTCTTAAGAATTTTCTAAATAATACATTTTTTTTAGCCAAATCTACTAAAATTTTTCTTATGTTATTTAACATTTTAATTCTCCTTTTATTAAATTATATATCTTTTCTGTACTATCCTTAGTTAAATTCGTTACAAACTTTTTTCTAAAATTAAGCATCACTTTTCTATCATATTTATTTTCATCAATTATTTTCATCAAATCTTGAATTTCTCTCGAAGCATATCCAGGAAGTTCCTCAAATAAATTAACATTAAGTCCATTTTCTTCTTCATATTGTTCATAATCATAAACATAAAGTAATATATTCGTTTTCAATATTGCTGCTTCTATCATCAATGCTGAATAATCCGTGATAACATAGTCAGCCATTTTTAACAATTCTGGATAATTAATTTTGGGATTCACAATAACGGAACCATTATTAGTATTATAAGCTTTTAAAACATCCAACGCATGTAATGTTACAACTAAATTATACTTGCTTGTATCAACACCATCTATAACTTCCTTAATCGCATCCCGCCCATTTTTTCTAAAAGTAGGTGAGTATAGAATAATAGGCTTCCCATTTTTTAATTCCGGGTAATCATGAAATATTTTTCGCTTGTCCACCTTCACATCAAGTAAATAATCAATATAAGGCGTTCCAATAGGCAAAACTTTATCTTCTGCTATATTAAATGCCTCACTAAATGGTCTTTTCATGGCAACGGACCCAGATAAAACATAATCATAATTAGCATGCATATTTAATACCTTCGCCATCTTTGGATTCATACCATCTTTAAGACCAATCGATTGATATCCAAACTTCTTTATAGCTGCCAAAGCATGCCACATTTGAATAATCGTTATCTTCTTATGTTTCAAGCAACTAATTAAGACATTGTATCCATCTGTAATAACCACTTTCGATGTAGCCATATAATACATTTGTTTATATAAAGTAAAATAATAGTCAAAACATTGCCCTACCTCTTTCAGCAAAGAAGGAATCCATTTTCTCAAATTCTTTTCGCTGGAGTGTATTACTTTATTTAAACCTTCTGAAACCCTTTTACAGCTTACTCTAATCTCTATATTTTTATCGTACTTACTTATATAATTTATCAATAAATTATAATTTAAAGGTGGATGATTCGTCTGCCTACTTAAGAAAAAAACTCTATTTCTTTGCCTAGTGAATATTTTAATAAAGAAATAAATTGTTTGTAAATGTATCTTAAAAATTTCCAAAATAATTTTCATAGCAAATTCCTCCTAAAAAACTACCAATAATTGGTAGTTCTATTGTTATTCATCTTTATGATCGGCAATAAAATTACGAAAATTAGTGGAAGAAAAATCACTTACTCTTTGAAAGAAAACAACATGACAATAATCTTCTAAGTAAGTAAACTTATCACTGCCTTCCCAGTCGCTTCCCATGACCAATGTATCAATATTATTCTTTTGAATATCATCTACCTTCTGATTCCAATCAGACTCTGGTATAACTTCATCCACATATTTAATTGCTTCCATAACTATTTTTCTCTGTTCATAATTAAGATATGAACATTTATGTTTTATTGCATTAAACTCATCCGTCGAAACTCCAACAATCAAATAATCTCCTAAGCCTTTAGCATACTTTAATAACGCAATATGCCCCGGTGTTATAAGATCAAATGTCCCATATGTTAATATTTTCTTCATTAAATCCCTACTTCCTATTATCATTTTAGCATAATAGTGCTACTCATAGCAAGTTGTTTTACTCGTTATCTTTTTAAAATCATAAACATTATTTGGGGTAAGCCAAATAAGAGAATCTATTGTTTTTCCATAAGTGATTCCAACTCCACGACTTCCATCTTTTCCAATTCCGCTATAAAAAAGGAAATAATGATTCTGATAATATAAGAGCGCGCTTCGATATAGACCTTTATTGTTCCAGCTATATTTTAAAGGAGTTAGAATGACTTTCATTTGGTCATAATAAATATTGTCCTCAGACTTTGTATAATAGAGATTCATTCGATTATGCGTTTGCCCATTTATAAAAGCACTCATCAACATTTCATAGCCCTTCTCTGTCTTAATTACATCAAGATGCCAATTTTTTAAGTTTTCATCTTCATAGTGTAGATTTATTTTTCTTGCTTCAGTCCATTGGTCACTTTCTACCTCACGCTCAATATATTTGAGTGTTAAATCTCTATCGACATACCATACCTCATATTTTCCATTTTCAATCATTACAACGGGGCTAAGATAATCCACTTTTGTTCTTTTATTTTGTAAAAATATTTCTTTGTCACTCCAATGAACACCGTCATAAGTATGTACTTCATAGATAATAACAACACTATTCACATCGTCAACATATCTCCAAAAACATTCCAACCGATTTTTCTCTTCATTGTATAAAAGATGTGTATCAGAATTATAAAAATACCTAAAATCTCCATCTGGCTTTGATTCTAATGGATTTTCATATCCTTCTGGTTCCTCCCAATCAATCATATCATTACTTGCTAAAATGTGTGGATTTTCTTTCCCTTGATCAGCTTTTGGATATGGTGTAAAAGCAATCCAATAATGATACCCATTCCAAGCCTTGTCAAAAGCAACTACTTTCGGGTGATATCCTTCATTATCCCCATAAGCACTCACCAAATCCAGTTTTAATGTCTCCTTTGTAACCAATTCCTTATTCTCGGGTGGCCATTTTAGCTTTTCTATAGGAACTTTTGGAGAATTAGTCTCCTTTTGCATCGTGCAAGAAACTCCAAAAAAGAAAATCAAATATACCCCCAAAATAAGAAATATCATTTTTCTAAATTTCTTGTTTTCTTCTACTACCATATTCACTTTTCCAATAAATCTAAAAATTTATCAGATACTTCCTTTCTAGAATATTTTTTCATAATAATGCTATAATTCGTTTTGAGTTCTTCATCTGTAACATGAGATAGTGCATTAATTTTATTCACTAAGTCTTCAAATGATTCAATAAAAGCATCAGGAATTTCTTCTAGTACCTCTTTTGAACCATAATTTGGATAAGCAAATACTTTTGAACCATTTAAGGTACTCTCTATATAAGACATACCAAAGGATTGGTTTAATGAAAAATCAACTGTAAAATCATGATTTCGGATTTCTAAGTGTGGAGATGTGGTAAGTCCCTTATAAAAAATGTATTCATCAATGCCATTTTCAAAAATTAAGTCTTCAAATTGATCTACATAATCTCCTGTTCCATATACATCAATACGGATGTTCGAAATATCATTTTCCTTTAAATACTTTCCAAATTCAATCACATTATTTAAATCGTTTATGCGATCTTTAGAAATTCTTGTTAAATAAATACCTGCATACTTTTTCTTTTTCCCAGGTGCTTTAATTTCTTCCTCTCGAATAATAGAGTCACTTGTTAATGCATTCCCTATCACTCCGTAATGTTCATAACTGTTAAAATTTAACTTTTCAATATATCTTTGGCGGTTAAGTTCTGTAACAAAAGCACATTTCTCTAACTGTAATGTGTTTAGTCTCGCCATGACCCCTGGAAATATTCCTTCAATTAAGTTTGCATCCGTATGAAAGAAATAAATCTTATTTTCAATAAATTGTGATTTCGCATCTTTTAGAAAAAAATGAAATGTTTCTCGAGTTGATACAATCGTTTTCGCTTTTACATTTTCTAAATATTTTTTTAGTCCAACACCTGCATATGGAATTAAATATTTCTTATTGCTATCATATTTCAAATAGGAATAATGTTTATCACGTAAATACATTCCCCTTTTTAAAATTGTCTTTTTCGACTTTTTGCTAGCTACATAAATACTCTTAACTGTACACCCATATGGAAAACCACAATTATTGATACGATTTGTTTTCTTTAATGAAAGTAATTCTACCAAATAATTTTGTTCAAGTAGTCCTTCTACCAAAGATTTCGTTGCAGAAATCGTTCCACCTCGACCAAAAAAATTATAACCTAAAAATACAATTTTATTTAACTGAGCCTTCTTCATATCATCATACATTTTTTCAATATGTTTTCCTTGAAGGACATATTCATAATCTATTTTTTTAGGTAGTCCTTTTCTGAAAAAAGAATTAATTGGATAATCATTTCCAATGATATAACGAACAAGTTGCGAAGATGTTTCTAAACTGTTTTTTTCTAAATCCTCATAGGTACAATATAGTTCTCTTCCCTTCAAATAAATATCTCGATCTGGTTGAAATAAGACCACTGGCTTATTTAAAAACGTAAAATCAAACCCCAAAGAGGAATAATCGGTAATCAGAAGTTTACTTTTTACCATTTCATCCATGATATCTACTTTACTAGCATCAATAATTTCAACATTTACATTTTTCAAATTTTCTCTTAAATAATTTTTATGTTGTGTGGTAAATAAGGTATGCATACATAATTTGAGTGTTATATGCTCTTTTTCTAAATATTTCGTCAGTGCTTTATTCTCTATCGTTCTTTTAATATTTCTTAAAAATTGATCTGTTCCCTGATTTTTGCCAAAATACTCTCGCCAAGTGATAAACCAAAGAATTTGATTTTGCTCATTTTTATAATCCCTTTGTTTTTTTATTAATTCTTGATACCTAGGATGGTATTTTGCATAATAGAGTTGGTAATCCTTAAAATTGTTTTCTTCTGCAAATTGCTTTAAAATAGATTCATTATAGATATAAAAACGAAAAATATGATTATTGTAAGAATTTCCTGTATAGCCTATCTTCTTGATTGCCAATGTACCATGTTGTAAATATATAACAGGAGCATTTAAAGCACCGCCACCCTTAGAAGGTTGGATATCTTTGAAACTTAAAGTCACAAAAAGCATATCTGCCTTTCGATAATATTTATAATGCTTTAAAGAATTCTTCCATATAATATATTTTTTTTCATTTTCGGGCATACTTTCATATGCTTGTTGATTCTTTTTACTTTTCTTTAAAACAAAATATTTCTCTATTTCATCTTCTTTGTTTACACACATTTTCCAATAATAGTATGAATTGTTATTCATCGTATTTCCAGAGTTTTCACCAAACAACCATATATATTTTTTACCCATATTACAGTCCTCCTGGTCCTTTTGCACCTACGATTATACCATCAAAGGTGCCCCTATTCAATTGCCAAAAAAACAATTTTTCCTTTTTTTTTGAAATTGTACACTATTCTAACACAGATTTGTAAAAAGGAGTAGTCCATTTTTTAATATTTGATAACTTTAAGATTATTATAGTTTTTTTTTACCAATTTATTCACATCATATTTATTTATTATTCTTATAAAATCAAGCAAAATACGTTATACCATTATCAATATAAAAGCCTTTTTTAAATTCAGACATAAAAAATTTATTTTTTTAATATTATCCTAAAAATAATGATATGATAAGTATTTTTAAATAAATGAATTGTACAAGCTTATAAAATCTTTTAACAACTAATACACACAATAATTTATCAATTATTTTCACACTTAATTTTGCTAAGATATAGTTTATAACAAGGAAAAGCCTAACCATGAATTGGTTAAGCCTATTTATTATATTATTTGAATATAATTGATAAATTTTCTTTCTGCATAAATATCTAAAAGTTAATATAAATCATCTATTAACTCTAGTTAATAAAAAAAGAAATATATCAAATTATACACAAGGCAGATTTCCTATAATGTATTTTTTTTAAACACAAATAATTTACTAAGAATATAGTTCATTACAGTAACAACTACTTGTACAATGATTTTAACAATCTTATCATTTACGTGAAGTAATGTTACACCAACAAACATAATTGCCATATCCATGAGAAGAGTCAAAATACGTGAAGATACAAAAGAAGTAATTTCTTTTAAATGATTTCTATTTTCACTTTTAAACACAAATTTACGATTGGTAATATAGGAGAATGCGACAGCACATATCCATGAAAAAAGATTTGCTATTTGTAATTCTAATGCACTTTCTGGATTTAAAAAAGTACAAACACACAAATAATAACTTCCAAGAGAGACTATAGTTGTAAGTATTCCTACAACTAAATAATTAATAATCTCTTCATACTTTTTATACAACTTTTTTATCATCATTCTCACCATTCTCATACTTGTTATTTTAGATATAAATACTATTTGATGCAAATAAACTTTATAAATTTCAAGTTAATTTTAACCAAATTTTTATCCTTTGCTTTCTAGAATATATACATTTCCTGGATTAATTTGAAACTCTGGTTCATAAATAATCCAATCCGTAATTTCACTTACATTATACCAAGCTTCATCACCTTCGTGCATATTTTCTATATCATATGGTTCTTGTATCAATTTACATTTTAATTTATCCTCTTTTATTTCCAAAAGTTCAAACCAAATATGTTCCAATTGCTCTGGATCATTTCCACCTGTCTGTAACCCTATTTTTAC
This sequence comes from uncultured Bacilli bacterium, assembly GCA_948629335.1. Classification (GTDB taxonomy): domain Bacteria; phylum Bacillota_I; class Bacilli_A; order RF39; family UBA660; genus CATOJL01. The sequence goes on along the minus strand of CAPHZB010000033.1, from coordinate 2,930 downwards.
AATAATTTGATTTTCTTTATCTTTAAGCGCCTCTCGTACATAAGAAAATCTTTCAATAGCAAGTGCTTTCATTCGTGCTGTCTCTTCGGTACTTAAGAAAAATAATGGATTTTCTCCCCATAAATCATTATATATAGAGACCTTACTCAAAATCTGTTTTTGTTCGTCCTCTTCACTCTTATAAATAAAAATTATACTTGTTCTACTATTGTGCCCCTCTTTTCGGTCCTCCATATTTCCTAATTTTAATTTTTTATATTCTTGTAATCCTTTTGTCCAAGATACACATGTAGCAACAACAGGTTGTCCATTATTTAACATTCCGATATAAATTCCTTGTTCTGGAAAATGTGTCTCATTCTTTTTATCTAGAAGATAACTTGCAAATGTTGCTATTAAGTTATAGTGATTATTGTAATTTTCTGTATCCGATTCAAGAATTTCAAGTTCTGTTAAACCACATCTACATAACCCATGTGTATGTAACCATACTTCTCCATTTTTTCCGGATACAGCCTGTACTGTATACAAATCATTCGCACTTGGATAAATATCTGTACTGATTGCCATTTTTACCCAACTTGCAGGTAATAATTTTTCAGCACTTTCATCCATAACCCCAAGTAATTCAGGCATAATTGCGTGAATAATTTTTAGTTGAAGCTGAAATGATTTTTTAGCGTCTTCATTAAATCCCATGTAAATGGTAAGCGCCATTTTTGCTTCCTTTAATTTTTCAACATCCTCTTTCTTAAAGAAATAGGTAGGCAAAATATAATAAGGTTCAAATGTAAATCTTGTAGGAAAAAAGCCAATTTCAAATTCTTCTTCCTGATAACGTACTTTTATATATCCATCTGCACTCTCACTTAGATCGCGCTTTGCAAGAATTTCTAAATCAGGAATTTTTTCTACTCGTTCAAAGAGTCCAATCATAGGATTTTTTTCCTCATCTTCTGGTATAGCCAACATATAGGACTTTTCTTCCCAATACCCTAAAGGTGCTTCTGTTAAAGATAAATTACTTTTTTTAAACATATTTCTTTCCTCCTCGTATCACTTTATGTTTTCATTCTTTTAACTAATCTGTCTATATTCATCATACAGAAAAAACATACTCTTAGCAAGTATGTTTTTCGAACATGGAAATTATTTTTATACATAATACCCCTTTACCATAATTCCGTTTGCTTTCGCATACAAACCAATTCCAAGTAAAAGGAGAAATAGAAAAATTAAAATACAATTAGTAACTACGATTCCTTTATTGGTATTCCCATCATTCTTCGTTTTCTTTATCAAAAAATTTGCCATATTTACACAAAAACAACCTAAAGAGAATGCATACATTCCTTCTTTTATATATTCGCTTAAACAAATGGAAGTGACATCATTTAAATAAAGTTGAATTCCAGTAAGAAAAGTATAAAATAAAGTTACTAATACCAAGAGTGTATTACCAAATATATTTGGGTCTCGTGGCACTTTTTTCTTTAGTAACATGAAAAGCGCAACAAAAATGACTAAAAGATTGATACCATAATCAAATAAATTAGAAAATAAACTTCCTTCTTTTATTATTCCACTAAGTAAGAAAGTAACTGGAATCTCAATTAAAATGGAAACTAAGATAAATTCTAGAGAATACAAAAATAAAAGTAGTAGCGTCGACTGTTCCTTATATCCTTTTTCTACGTTTGTATTCTTACTTAATTTTGAATAAGTACCGACATTTTGTTTTTCTGTATTTAAAAATTCATTGTTATTAAAGGATGAATTCAATGTAGATTGTCTTCCCTGCATAGTTTCATATCCATTATTTTGAAAATCCACCATACCCAGTTCACATCTATTTTTGCCTTCTTCTATAAATTGACTTGAAGTAGGTGTCACATTCGAAAATCCATTAGAAATAAAGGCACATTGTGTTTTCTTTAAAGGTTGTAAACAAGACGTACAATAAGTCATATTTTCTTCATTGATTGTTCCACAAACACTACACTTAATTTTCATATGATTTCACCTCACAACTTCCTAAACGATAAGCTAGTTCCTTTGCTTTTGTTAAAGTCTTCCCCTTAAATACATCTTCATTTCCATTGACCCCTGTATACCCGTCTCCGATGTAATAGGTTAAAGAATTTTTGGAATCGGAATATACAACATCTTTATTGTTAATATAATAGCTCTTTTCTTTTGCATATATAGAAGCATTTGAACATGTCACAACAGTTTCTAAAACATAGGCGGAAACTATATTATTTTTTAGCGACATCTTATGTTTATAAGTTGTATTACACTGTTTGGTATGACCACTATTCTTTTCTGTCTTCTCACAAATCAACATTTTACTGTCTGATACTGGATTTTGGATAGAAGAAGCTGTGCCACTTGTACTTTTTTGTTCCTTTATATGAATATGTTTATACAGAGTTAGCAATAAGTCTTCCATGGATTCTTCAGGCAATGTATTCTTGTTTACATAACCAATAGAAACTTCTAGATAATCGTTATCATTGATTCTTATAATAGAATAAATTTCATATTCCTGTTTATCATTTTCTTCCTTTTTTTGAACATAGTATATAATTTCCTTCTCTTGACTTACTAACATCTTGTAATCTTTCTTTAAAATCTCTTCATACCTATTCTTCGTTTTTATTTTATAATTGATTGTGTACGGATTTAGAGAATCCTTGTTTTGAATGCTAATAAGTTCTAAAAAGTTTCTCTTTCCTAGTTCTATTGAATATATACTTTTTCCAGGATAAGTTGTATACAAATATAAATGTCTTATCCACGAAAAATCATCATTATCCTCAAAAGAACGATCATGATACTTAAATGTTTCTTTTACATTTGTATCAGAACCATAGGCAATGTAGACCGTATCATAATTCAAATCAATAGATGCCACTTCTTCTCCATCC
>CAPHZB010000032.1 GCA_948629335.1 uncultured Bacilli bacterium | reverse complement strand
ATGTGTATTTCTACACATTATAGGCTTTTCACCTATAAACGTTTCACACATCACCCATTATCATTATATAACAAAACAACTTTAATTTCAATGAATAGTTCATGATAATGAATCCCTTTTTTCTATTTATTTTTTATTTTTTCATTCCCATGATATAATTCTATCTTCTTATATAAAACACTTTCGACCTGTTTTTCTTTATCAAAATGAAGTTCATGATTTTTTATAGATTTTTTCATATATCCAATTAAACTGTCATAATAATTATAGTATCAAGTAAGATAATATTTTTTCTATATCTATTTCCTCTAGTATTTCTTCGAATATATGATGCAAAAGTCTGTTTCTTCAGATAATATTTTACAAAAATAAAGCATGCGTATATTCATGCATATATATGAGTTCTTCATAAATTGAATTTATTTTTGGTAAAATAAGTTTAAAATCAACAATTTCACTTTTTTCATTATAAATGAGATAACAATCTATAAAAACCTTTATATTTTCATATGAACCACTATATATCTTTATATTTTCTTGTATCTTTTTAAATCATTTCTTTAAAAAAGCCATGAATTTTATTCTTAATAACAACTCCATTTTATTACATTTTATCGATATAAGGATAAAATTTTCTCATATTGTTTCGATAATTCTTCCCCATCAGCACATATTTCTTTATATAACTCTTTATGTTCTAGATAAAATGTTTCGAAGGTGAGATTGTATCCTTCGCACATACTTTTTGTTTTCAAATATTCCATTGTTATTTTTTCAAAATCGCAAATACCTGAAGAATCTACTTTTGGAATTTTCTTTCTTTTATAAAACGAAACATCTTCTTTTAAATTTGTATAAATAGGTTCTAACTCATTTTCATAAGGATATACCAAGTTAGAGTAAATTAAGTAAAAAGTTTCATTCATAACATCCATAATATAGGATTTTTTTCCATCAGCAAGAAGAGTCACTTCATGATTAAAAGACTGCGTACTATTTATTGGAATTTCTTCTTCCTCGCTTTCTAAAAAGGAATCATCTGTCATTTTGCACAAAGCTTGACCTTCTAATAGCATTTCTATATTATAACTTTTATAAGAGAAGTATCGCAATAATTCTGTTAAAAAGAAAGTTAAATTTCTACAAACGCCGTAACCCGCAAGAATAGAAGATGCATTACAGAATTTGTAATTTGGAATATTATCCGCTTTAAATGTATGATTTATAGATAAAAAGCCATTTCTAACTAAATAGTAATAAGAAGAAAATATAGAAGGAGGCGTATCCATTTTTATGTTTTTTAACATAGATTTAAGGTCATTCAATAAAAAAGAAAACTTCTTTTCAAATTCTAAATATTCTACTGAATTTATAAATTCTCTTTCAATACAATCAGAATTATAAAGAGAATTTATACTAGAAAATACATAATATAAAAAAGGAATCCCAGAAATTCCGCAAAAAGAATTTATAATAGAAAACGGAGGAACTCCTACGCAAACACATGCTTTTTTCAGTTGCATTTTAAATACTTGTTCTTGTTTTTCCAATTTTTCATACACTTCATTTAAATTTTTCCTATGTCTCATATAAACACCTAATTTGTTATTATATATAACTATAGATGGAATGTCAAACAGAATGAATTGAACAAAAAAATATATGGAAATACTTTCAGTCAAAAAAACCCTTTAAAAATAGGGCTCTTTAAAACGAATAATATCTTACTTTACTTTAGGCTTTTCTACATCTTCAAATGTCATCTTTACTAATTGTCCTAATTCGTCTGTTGTTAAACTGCTTCCAGCACCATTAGTAAGTGTGATAGACTCTCCCTTTCTAATAATAATTTCTTCTTCTGGTTTTTCCTGTTTTCTAACACACATATTATCGAATAAATTAGAGAATGTTTCATGAATTTCCTTCATTCGCATACATTCAAATTTTACCCGATTCATAGCCTCTATATTCTCTTTACTCGGCTCTTCTCTACTAAGTAAATCAGCATATTGATATATGTAGGATAAAAGTAGTTGATCTTCAACAAAGTTTTGATTTAAAAAACTCCCTAAATCAGCACTTGTATATTCTACATTCTCCTTTTTCAAAACATATTCTATAAATTTCTCACAAACACTTTCATATTGGGGACTTATTCTAAAAAACCAAAATCCTCTAATCCCACCTATAATTTGTTCTTTTGTCATACATACCTCCTCGCACTTTATTATACAATTATCTTGCAAAGGAAAACTGATATTTTAAGTTCCCATTTTATCAGAAAATAAATTTTAATAAAATGTCTCTTTCTTGATTTATGAACAATAGGATTAAAAATTAGAAGTTAGCAGGATTACATCACTAGTATTTTAGCTATTATTAACTAAGAACCATTTCTTTACAAAATCCTGTGTATTTTAAAATTGTGCTACTATTTTTCTACATAAATAGAAAAAAAGCTCTTGCTTATTCTATTGTTAATCAAATTTCAATAAAGTGTAAGACTTCTTTCCTTTTCGAATAACAACAATCTTACCTTGAATAGCAATATCTTTCGTTATTTCAAAACCTATGTCTGTTACCTTTTCTCCATTTACTCGAATAGAACCATTACCGACAAATTCTTTAGCTTCCCTCTTACTAGATGCTATAGAACTTGTTACTAAAATGTCAACTATATTTCCACCTTCTGTTAAGTTATAACTAGGTACATCTTTAAATCCCATTTCTAATTCTGAAAGCGTTAATTCTTTTACATTGCCACTAAATAAAGCTTCACTAATTTTAACTGCTTTTTCATATTCTTCATGTCCATGTAAGAATGTAATAATTTCTTCTGCTAAAGCTTTTTGTCCTATTCTTAAGTGTGGGCAATCATTATGCCTTTTTACTATATCTTCAATTTGTTCCTTTGATAAAAAAGTATATATTTTCAAATAAGTTTCTATCATAGAATCTTCTGCATTAATAAAGAATTGATATAGTTCATAAGAGGATGTTTTTTCTTTATCAAGCCATAATGCATTTCCTTCTGATTTACCAAATTTTTTCCCTGCCTGATCTGTAACTAATGGCATCGTAAATGCATATACCTCTTCCCCTGTTACTTTTCGAATTAGATCAACTCCAGCAGTAATATTTCCCCATTGATCGGATCCAGCAACTTGTAAAGTGCAACCCTTTGTTTTAAATAAATGTAAGAAATCTACTGCCTGTAAAATCATATATGTAAATTCCGTAAAGGAAATCCCTGTTTCTAATCTTCTACGAATAATGTCTTTATCTAACATATAATTGATATTAAAATACTTTCCAAAATCCCTTAGAAAAGTAACAATATCCATATCTTTTATCCAATCGTAATTATTAACAACTTCGAATCCAAATATTTTCTTTGCTTGATCGGTTAATCCCTTTACATTTCTTTCAATCTCTTCAATAGATTTCATACTTCTCTCTTCTGTTGGCTTAGGATCTCCAATTCTTCCTGTTGCGCCACCAATTAGTAAAATGGGATGATGTCCTGCATCCTTTAAACGCTTCGAAATTAAAAAACTTGATAAATGTCCTATATGCATGGAATCAGCAGTTGGATCCGTTCCTATATAGAATGTCATTCCCCCTTTATTTAGTTTTTCTTCTAATTCTGGACTTGTAATATCTTTTATAAGCCCTCTCCATTTTAATTCTTCAAATAATTTCATCTTAATCCTCCTCACAATGACAGTGTTCATGTTCACATTTGTTTGAACAATTACACGCCTCTTTTTCACCGCAACATTTCTTAGCTGTTACAATCTCTACTCCATGACTCGTTCCCATTCGAGTAACACCTGCTTCAATCATTTTTATAGCTTCCTCCTCCGTTTGAATTTCACCACTTGCTTTTATCTCTAAGATCTCACCTTTATGTTGATTCAGAAATTCAACAACTTCCACTATTGAACCCTTTGTTTCAAAATTTGGAACTATTTCTATAAAATTAACAAATGTTTCATTACAAACTTCGGTAAGTTTGATTATTTCATCTTCTTCTAAATTACACTCTTCAATAATTACTTTGAGTGGATGCCCATCAATTGAATCCCGAACTGTTTCAATTTCCTTCCTAATTAAATCATAATCCTTATTTTTCACACAGCCCACATTGATTACCATATCAATTTCATCTGCTCCATTATTGATAGCATCAATTGCTTCATATTCTTTTGTCTGTATTGTATTCATCCCAAGTGGATAACCAATAACTGTTGTAATACCGACATTTGAACCATTCAGTAATTCTTTAGCTAATGGTACATAAAAAGGATTTACACACACTGTTTCAAAATGGTATTTTTTTGCTTCTTCGCAAAGCGTTTCAATATCTTTAAGCGTTGCTCTTGCGTCTAAATTCGTATGTTCTATATATTTATTTAATTCCATTATAATATCTCCTTCAATTCTTCTAATCTTTTTATTTCTCTATAGTTTGTCTTTATACCTGTTCTATTCAAATAAATCGCTTGTAATCCTGCATTTAAGGCACCTAAGATGTCCACTTGTAAACTATCTCCAATCATTACACATTCTTCTGGTTTATACTTCTTGCAACCTCTTAAAAATGCCTCCTTATTCGGTTTATTTAAAACTTGGTCTGTTCCAATAATTTCCTCAAAATAGCTATCTAATCCTGCCCCTTTTAATCGTAACCTTTGTTGTTCTGTAAACCAATTTGTTAGAACTACCAATTCATATTTTTGGCTTAAGTAACTAAGCACATCTTTTATGTTTTCTAAATCTGTTGGATAACACATACTTAGCTGTTTTATCCAAGTATCTACAAATGTTTTTGGAAGTTTAAATGGTAAGCCTCTTTGTAGAATATTATACATATTCTTTTTTGTATACATAGTATATTCTTTTTCATAATCGGCTACATTTTTTCTTAATTGATCTATTATCTTCTGATTTATCTGCACATGTTCTTCCTCCAAAGTATACTTTAATGTACACCAATATTCTTCTAAAAAAGGAAATAATGTATCATCTAAATCAAATAAAATCCTCTTTACCATAAAACCTCCTTTTAAAACAAAAAAGTTATTATCATTTAAGGGCGAATCAATCGCGGTACCACCTTAATTCATAATAACTTATGCACTTTACCCCTTAACGCGAGGAACGATTTAACTCCAAATTTGTATTTCATAACTATTCCGTTGATTTACTTTCACCATACGTAAATTCTCTTTATTTCCTAGAATAGTACTACTTATCATTTTTCATTGTTAAATTTTCTTATTTACTTTTTCATTGTAAATGTTTCTAAATTGATTTGTATCTTTCGCTTTTTTCTTTTTTTCCTTTGAATCATTTTCTTTACGAAGTTTAACAGAAGATACTGAAGACACTTTTTCTACACTTCTATTTATACTCATTTGTGTATAATATCTATCCAGATAATTGTTTTCATCATAAATTACAATCATATTTATCAACCTACCTAAACTATATCATATTTTCACATGAGATGCAACTATACAATATAATATTCCAAAACGATTTTTTGCTGCTTAATAATAAGATTTTTTATGATTTATTTAGCTTTTTTTATTTTTCTTTTTTCCCTATAAGGGAATTCTTCTAAAGAATGTGCATATTCTTGTGAAAGGAATTGATATCTTTTCTTCGTACAATTCCAAAGTAACTCATCCCCAAACATTCTAGTATATATTTCTTCTGCCGTTTCATCATTATGATACATAATTCCCCAGTCCACAACAGCAAATCCTTCACAAAATACAAACCATATTTTATCTTCGTCTAAGTTTTCTATGTAGATATTTTTCTCCTCAATTATTTGTACATATTCTTCTGGCTTAAAATCAAAATCTCTTTCCACTTGGGCAATTTTTTTATTAATTGGCTCTCGATACTTCTGATAGAATTTTCCTGTTACACCCACTTGATTATAGCAATCTTTCTCAGGAAGCATTAACATGGCAAGTAATTTATCAGGCTTTTCCTTTTTTCCATATAATTTGTATTCCATTATCTTTAACCTGTATAATTCACTTAATGTCATGTCTAATCTATTCCTTTACTATTCCGGGTAATCATTTCATCAGAAATTGTATCTAAATTTTTTATTGCTTCGTATAATCCCAATTTTCCATATTCATACGTAACCGAACCTTGTTGATAGGCAATATAGGGTTCGCGAATCGGTCCATCACAGGAAAATTCAATCGAAGAGCCTTGTGTAAAACTTCCTGATGCCATAATAACTTGGTCATCATATCCAGGCATATTCCAAGGAAGCGCTAAAGAGTGGCTATCAACAGGGGAACCTTTTTGAATTCCTTGTACATATTTAATTAATTTATCTGGATTATGAAAAATAATATTTTGAACAATATCACATCGTTTTTCTAAAGCCTTAGGCTCTACCTCATAACCCATATTCTCGAGCACTTTTGCTGTTAAAATAGCTACTTTTAAAGCATTCATAACAACACTTGGTGCCATATATAATCCTTGTAAAATCAGTTTATTCATACCTAAACTTGGACCTACTTCTTTTCCTTCACCGGGTACAGTTAAACGTTCTGCTACAAGTTGTATTAATTCTTTCTTTCCTACAACATAAGCACCATTTGGTGTAATTCCACCACCTAAATTTTTGATTAAAGACCCAACGACTACATCTGCTCCAACTTCTGTTGGCTCTTTTTCTGTTACAAATTCACAATAACAATTATCTACCATAATAATGGTTGTAGGGCTTACTTTTTTTATCAAAGAAATAACCTTTTCTACTTTATTTAATGCGATACTTTTTCTATTTGAATATCCTTTTGAACGCTGAATTTCAATTACTTTGATTGTTTTCTGTTTCAATACTTCTTCAATTTTTTTATAATCAAAGTCATTATCCACTAAATCAATTTCTTCATAAGATACACCAAACGATTTTAAAGAACTTGCATTTTCTTTAATCCCAATGACCTCATGTAAAGTGTCATATGGTGTTCCACTAATACTAAATAATGTATCTCCCGGTCTTAAAAGAGCAAATAAAGTAACAGTTAAAGCATGTGATCCAGAGATAAATTGACTACGTACAAGGGCATCATCACATTTAAAAATAGTTGCATAAATCTTTTCTATCGTATCTCTTCCTATATCATTATATCCATACCCCGTTGTCGATGAGAAATGACTTTCTGATAAATGATGTTCACGAAAAGCATCCATCACTTTTTTTGAATTTATTAAACATATTTCTTCTATTTCACGAAAGAGAGGTTCTAATTCTCTTTCTGCATTCTTAATTCTTTCCATATCTCTCCTATGAATAGTGTCCCCCATCGACACGAATCACTGTATTATTAATATAGCTTGCTTCAGGGCTTGCTAAAAAAAATACAACATTCGCAATTTCTTCAGGCGTTCCTATTCTTCTTAAAAAAATTTTTTCACTTTCTGTTTCTAAATAATCTTCATCTAATCCTTCTATTTCTTTCTCCGTAGAAACCCACCCAGGCGCTACTGCATTCACTCGAATATAAGGTGCATACTGAAGTGCTAGATTATGGGTTAGTGAAATTAAAGCTGCTTTGGAAGCATCATAATCTAAACACATTGGAAAATAAGTATCCATTCCATTCGTTGATGTAATAGTAATAATTGTTCCCTCTTTTTTTTCATACATTTTATCCCCAACCAAACGACTGAGTAAAAATGTTCCCACCACATTCACTTCTAAAGTTGTCATAAAATTCTCCTTTGTTTTTTCTTCATACAATGTATCTAAGCAGAAAGCAGCATTATTTACAAGAACATCAATATTTCCAAATTCTTCTATTTTTGTAAGCATTTCTTTGATTTCTACTTCGTTTTTTAAATCTGCTTTTATACAGAAAGCTTTTACATGGTATTCTTTTTCTACTTTTTCTTTTAGAATAAACGCTTCTTTTTCACTTGTTAAATAATGAATCACCACATTAAATCCAAAGGAAGCAAATTTTAAAATACAAGAAGCACCAATTCCCTTTGCGGAACCTGTTACAAGTACAGTTTTTCTCATAATACAAAAAGAACGTTAAGCTCTTGAAGAATACTTACCGTCCTTAGTTGTAACTAATATTTTTTCGCCTTGTTCAATAAATAAAGGTACTCTTACAAGTAAGCCAGTTTCTGTATAGGCATCTTTTTGGGCATTATTGGTTGTATTTCCTTTTACAGCAGGTTCCGTTTGTACAACCGTAAATTCCATTTTTTCAGGTAAAACAATTCCTAAAAGTTCACTTTCATAAAAAACAACATCTACTGTAGCATTTTCAATTAAGTAATTTTTATTTTCTCCTACTTGTGCTTCAGGTAATTCAAATTGTTCATAAGTTTCCATATTCATAAAATAATAGATATCCCCAGTATTATATAAATATTGTACATTTGATCTTGTAATATTTGCCTTTTCAAATTTGATATTGGTATTGAATGTCTTTTCAACAATTCCACCTGTTCTCATATTTTTTAACTTCGTTTTCATAAATGCTGAACCTTTACCTGGTTTTACATGCAAAAATTCTAACACTTGATAGATATTTCCTTCAATAATTAAAGTCATACCATTTTTAATGTCATTAACACCAATCACGTAAATACCTCCTTTATAGAAAAAATAAGGAACTCCTTACTTTCCTCTTATACTTCCTCTTGGTTTCTTTGTTTTTTGATAAACTTTCTCTTTTGGATTTTTATTCATTACCACTGGCTTATCGTTTGATACTGTATTCGCACTTAGGGTAATCATTTTCTCATAATCATATGTATCCATAAATGGACCATGTACAACAGGCATATTCACTTTTTTCATCGACTATGCCTCTTTTGATTCTCTATGTAGTGTATGTTTACCACATTTTTTACAGTGCTTGTTTTCTTCTAAACGTTCTGTATGTTTTTTATTCTTCGGTGTACGATAATTTTTTTCTTTACATTCTGTGCAAACTAATGTAACTAATCCTCTATTTTCACCTTTTTTTGCCATACTTCTTCCTCCTTTTTAAAAATAACTATTACTATTATATCAAACTTTTTTAAAATAGCAACCTTTTTTTACGTTTCCCCTTGTTTTTCAATCGAAAAGTATGCTTCACTCACTCTTGTTGCTAGTCTTCTATTTACACTCGTTGTATATTCACTTTTCCCTTTTTGATAGAATACATCAGGTGATGCAATTACAAAGCTCACCTCGGGATTTGTATAAGGAGCATATGCGGCAAAAGTATGGGAAAGTGTTTCTTTGTCAACTAAACCATCATTATCAGAATCAATAAAACTTTGACTCGTTCCTGTTTTTCCAGCTGGTTTATATTTTGAGCTAATATAATTATACCCTGTCCCACCTGGTTCTAAAACAAGTTTAAACCCTTCCTGCACTCTTTGCATGTATTTTTCTTCTGTTGTCACTTTATTTAAAACTTCTCTTTCTTGTTTTAAAAGTTCTTCTTCTGTTGTAGAAGACTTTACTTTATCTAAAAGATGTAGTTTCAAACGTTCTCCACTATTCGCAATGGTTGTAATATACTGTGCTAGTTGTAATGGTGTATAGGTATCATATTGTCCAATGGAAAAATCAAGTAATAATCCTGGTGTATCGTTTTTTCCAATAATTCCATTCTTTTCGTTTGGCAAATCAATTTCAGTTAAGGTCCCTAAGCCAAATTCTTTAAAAGTATTTCGGTAAGTCGGAAATGTATCTTCTTTTAATTTAAAAGAGCCATTATAAACATAACGATAACCTGCTACTTTCATTGCTGTATAAAATTGATATGTATTGGAAGAATACTTTAGTGCTGTTAAATCGTTCAAACTTCCAAGAGGTTTCCATGAACATTTTTGTGGAGTCGCTGCTAGTTTAACACAAGTATCACTTCTTCGTTCCCCAATTTTTAAAGCCCCTGTATTATACCCTACAATATGAGATGCACCTTTAATAACAGATCCTACTGTTAAAGAAGAAGTAAATACACCAGGTGTATAGTCATAAATTTCATATCCATCTTTTCCTTCCGTAATCATTTTCCCAGCCATGGCTAGAATGCCTCCTGTTAATGTATCCGTCACAATTACAAAAGAATGGTTGTAATAGTCTGTATTTGCCTCCTGTTTTGCTTTTTTTAACTCCTCTTCTAAAATTTCTTCTATCTTTTTTTGTAATTCAATATCAATGGTTAAATAAAGATCATTTCCCCGATTTCCTGCTTCCAAAAGAACATCTCCATCACTTTTTTTCTGATATACATCTTTTTTTCCTTTTAAGTATTCATCATATTGGTATTCTAAGTAACTAATTCCTACTCGATCATCTAACGTATACCCCTTACTTAAATATTCTTCTTTCATATCAGCAGGTATTCCTGTATCATAGGTAGAAACTTTTCCAAGAATACTTTTAAACACATTTCCATAAGGATAGGTTCGATTCCAATCAAGACGTACGTTAAAGCCTTTTAATTGTCCTACATTTTCAGCAATATAGGCATATTCTGTATCTGTTACATCACTTGATTTTATAATCTTTTCGGAATAAGAATACCCCTTATTCATTAAATTATATAAGTAACTTGCCTTTCTATCTGTTTCCTCTAATGTTTCTAGTTCTTCCTTCGTAACTCTTTCTCTTTTAAGTGACTCAATTTCAGAAGATTTCATCTTTCTTTCTTCTAAGGCTTGCCACTCTTCTTTGGTAATTTTTTCTCGTGCTTCTTCTGTATGTTTTAAAACCCAGAAATCTCTAAGCATATTCTCTGTTACTTTTTTATAATCCAGCTCTAATTGTTCTACAACTTGATAGGCAAGTTCTATTTCTTCTCTTGTACTCAAATTACTTTTCTTATAATAGATGATTTTTACTGGTTCATTATCTACTAAAAGTCTTCCTTTAGAATCATAAATTCTTCCACGTGGTGCTGTACTTCCCTCATATGTAGTTATTTTTGATTCAAGTACTTTTGCCTCATAATATTCTTGTTTTACTATTTGAATATAAAATAAATCAACAAATAAAAAAATGAGTAGTAAGATGATAACGACGGATAATAGATTGTATCTTTTTTCAATTATTATTTTAATATCTTTTGTTATTCTAGAAGAACTATATTTCTTTTGCTTTTTTTTCATAGAGTTCGTTTATTTTTGTATAGTTTAAATAATTGAAAAAATTGTCTATATATTCTTCTTTGTTTTGATAATATTTTAAAAAGTAAGCATGTTCCCATAAATCCAAACTGATTAGAGGATAAAATCCATAAAAATCAGGTAATTCTTGGTTACTTGTATTAATAATATTTAATCCTCCATTTCGGTCCATCACTAAATTCGTATACCCTGAGCCCACAACAAGTAATGCTTTTTCTTTAAATTCTTCTTTAAAGTTTTCTATGCTTCCATATTTTTCATTCATTTTTGTTAAGAATGGGTTTTCTTTTGTAGAAGATGTAGGCGTTAGAATAGAAAAATAACGTTCATGATTCAAGACACCTCCTAAATTATATAAAATGTCATCTCTATCACTTATAGGAAATTCATCGATGTGGTTTAATAGTTCTTCCTTAGAATAGCGAAAATCATAGCCATTTTTAGTTAGTAGTTTATTTAGTCGATTAAGATATCCTTTATATAAACTATTAAAATGAATATCAAGTGTCTTCTCATCTAGAAAGTTTTCTAAATCTTTCATGTTATAATCTAATTCTATACTTTTATACATAGTCTCACCTCTAATTTATCTTACGACATTTATGAAACATTATTCAATCAATATCACATACAATAGATTAGGTGATGAAATGATTAAAAGATATGTTCAAAATTATATTAAGCATTTAAAATATGAAGATATGGTTTGTTATATACAGAAAGAAGGAATTTCTTTAACAGAAGAAGAGTACCAATTTCTATTTGCATACATAAAAAAGAATTGGTGTCTTCTATTTTCAAATAGAGAACAAATATTTAAAGATCTCAAAAATTCCTTATCTCTAACTACTTATTCAAAAATAGAGCCAATTCTTCTTTCCTATCAAGAAAAATATAAAGCTTACTTATAATAGTTTTTTATATCCTCATATAAGTTTTCATTATATTTTTTGTTCCGTATTTCCTCAATTTCAAATTTATAGGGTGGGTATTCTTTATCAACATAAGGTGTTTCTAATATTTTAGGAATTCCCTTTAGTTTCTCGTTATAAATCACGTGGAGTAGATGTTCAAATCCAATGTACCCATATCCTATATTTTCATGACGATCTTTATGAGAAGAACGCTCATTTTTACTATCATTGATATGTATACATTGTAACTTAGAAAGACCAATTATTTTGTCGAATGTAAGGAGAACTTCATCAAAATTAGATACATCGTAACCTGCATCATGAATATGGCAAGTGTCTAAACATACCCCTACTTTTTCATTATAGTTTACTCCATCAATAATTTGTTTTAACTCCTCAAATGTGGAACCACATTCAGTTCCTTTTCCCGCCATCGTTTCTAAACAAATTGTCACTTTGGTTGTTCGATCAATGACTTGATTTAGACCTCTAATGATATTTTGAATTCCTTCTTCTTTTGTTATACCAACATGACTGCCTGGATGAAGAACCATTTTTGTTATTCCAAGTTTTTCTACTCGCTTTATTTCCTCTTTTAAGAAATCTAGTGCGAATGCAGATGTCTTTGGGTTTGCTAAGTTAATGATATAGGGAGCATGAACAATAATGTTTTCTATCTTCATGCCCTCTTCTGTTAATAGTTCCTTTGCTTGTTTTACTTTATCTTCTCTTATTTCTGTGCGTGATGTATTTTGAGGAGCTCCTGTATAAAACATAAATGTATTTGCTCCATAGCTTAAAGCTTCCTTCACACAACCAAGAAGTTGTTCCTCTTTTTTATAGGACACATGTGCGCCAATAATTAATTCCATAATACCTCTTTTCTTATGTCATTATACAGAAGATGAATAAAAAAATAAAGTAGTTGCTTTATTTTTTTATTGGTATTTTATCATCTTTCCTTCTTGGTTTGGTAAATAAAAATCTCTACTATTTGGAGGTTGCTTCATGCCCGCAGCATTAAAATCCAATACATCATATAGTTCTTGATATTGTGTTCTTGACACTAAACTTCCATCAGTTGCCACATATCCCTTTCCAATCTTTGTTGCATCATAATTGGTAATTGTTCCGATTTTAGTTGTATCTATATCAGATACATTTGCTGTACAAGTAGCATCTTCTTCAACTACATCACAGGAATTTCCTAAAACAACTTTTGCTTTTACGATTGCATTATTAGAAAATTCTAACTTTTTAACGCCTTTTTCATTTACTTGTGAATCGAATGTATCTATTTTTGTCCATGATGTTCCTCCATTTATAGAATAACAATAAGAACGATTTTCACTACTATTTAATGGATAGAAAATAGTAACAGTCTTTTTTACTGCATAACCTGTTTTATCTACTGTACAAGAAAGTCCCGCTAGAACATTTCCTTGGCTTTGCGTATCACAAATACCTGGTGAAAGACTCGTTGTATATTTGTTATCACTTGTATATTCTACTAAAACTTTTTGATCTAAATCCAAATTATCTGTATCAATAGACAAATATCCTTTATTATTTAATTCAAATAAATTGATACAATAACTTTTTCCTTCTCGTGCTGGATAAGCATTTCTGTTTTCATTTAGATACATTTCAACAGCAGAAGAAATCATCTTCTCTTGTGCTTTATCTACTTCTCCTTCTTGTTTTGTAACCATCTCTAATACTTTAGGAAAAGTAAGTACCATTAGTAACCCTAGGACCACAAGGACAGCTAACATTTCAACCAAAGTAAATGCATTTTTCTTTCTCATATAATTCCTCCGCAACTATTCTACTATGCTTATTATAGTTAAATTTGCCTTAATTGTCAATCAAGGAAGAACATATGATATGTGTAATTGTTTGTCGGAAAACAATTACACTATCTCAAAACCATTATAGTTGCTAATACACACTATCTTATGATAGAATAAATAAAAATACAAGGAGTGTGGAATATGAGAAAAAAGGGATTTACGTTAATTGAATTATTAGCTGTTATTGTGATACTTGCAGTGATAGCCCTAATTGCAGTACCTTTAATATTAAGTTTAGTAAATAAATCAAGATTAAAAGCAGCTGAGGAAAGTGCTCTCTTTTATGTGGATACAATTGAAAATATGTTGATGATGAATAATATAGAAAATACAGATGGAAAGACCTATAAAGTAAAAGGAAAAACGGTTGTAGATGAAAATAATGAAGTAATTTTAAACTTAGAGATCAAAGGGGATACTCCCTATAATGGAGTAAATAACGAAATAAAAATAAACAGTGGCTTTGTTGAAATCGCAAATCTAAGATTTAATGCCTATTATGTCCATTATGAAATGAATATGGAAACAAAGGAGTTTAAAACATGTACCTCACAAAAAGGGTTCTTAGATAAATGTGATGGGACAGGAAGTGTTATACCAAGTGTTCCGGATGAAAAAGACCCAAGTGGAGGAGACGAAAAAGATCCTAACGACAAAGACCCAAGTGGAGAAGATAACAAAGACCCCGAAGTGGTAGGAAAAAAGGTTACATTAGAAATAGGAGATTATATCCAAATGACCCCTAAAAGTAACTCATATGCCATTACAACAGATATGACAGGATGCCTAAGTACTTCCTCTCAAATAACTATAGTAAATTGCCCTAAAACACAACCTATTAATCCAAGTGAGTTAAATTTATGGAGAGTGATTCGAAAAAATGATGATGAAACCTATGATATGGTTTCTCATTATATTTCAAACAAAGTTGTATATGTAAGAGTAAGTACAGGGTTTACAAGATTAGTCGATACACTTAACAAAATCTCGGCACAATATACAGATGAAAAAAATATTGTAAGAACAAGGCATATGGGCTTTGATGGACAAATAGAAGTATTAACCGATTCACTACTAACATTATCCCCTACTACTGAAAATAGTGGCAAAGGTGACACTGGTTATCTAACAGATACAAATTTAGTATCTTCTGTTTATAAAACCTTGCAAGCTTCAACACCAAATAAGCCAGATACGTTCTCACCCTATTGGTTAGCATCACGTTCCTATCTTAATGGATGGGAAAGTACAAGAGAAGTCTCAGGAAGTCTTTACCGAGGAAGATTTGTAAATGAATCAGGAACGATTTCTGATACATTCCTTTATGGATATGGTACTTGTTATAATATGCCCACTGGTACAACAAATTGTACAACCGGAAATGTATCCGCTGCTCTTTCCATTCGACCTATTATCACACTTGCAAAAGACTTTTTAGTAACAGATGGGGATGGAAGCTTTGATACTCCATACATTCTAATGTCATAATCATTAAATGCTTTAGGCGCCTTCCAAAAATAAAAGCTTCTATCATAAACTAGCATTTTCATAAACAAAAAATTTCCAAACCGGAAACTTGCATTAACAAAAAAATTTAGTATAATGTATGTAGATGGAAGAAATTTCATACAATAAAAATGGAACACTTGACTTCTTGCAAAGTTGAGTGCTTACCAAATTGGTTTGCACCTTAATTCACTGAATTAGGGTGTTATTTCTTTATCTCGGCTACTAATAAAAGTAGAAGGAACAAAATGAGAATAATGTTATCTAGAACTTTCAAAATAAAAAATTTATTGAATATTTAGAATCATGTAAGGAGAACCCCGATAAATTAAAAAATAAGACTTTGTTATCTCATCCTTTAGGGTGTGAACAGTTACCATTAATATTTATTCTAGGTGATTGTACTGGTTTTATTTCAAAATAGGTTACATTTCTATATCCAATCATAAAACATTCATTATAGTATAACTATATAATAAACTTATCAGATAAAAATTAAAAAAAGTGTGTTATAATGATTAAGATAGGAGTGTGGAATATGAAAAAAAAGGGATTTACACTTATTGAATTATTAGCTGTTATTGTGATTTTGGCAGTAATAGCACTTATTGCAGTACCGTTAATACTCAGTTTAGTAAATAAATCAAGATTAAAGGCAGCTGAGGAAAGTGCTCTCTTTTATGTGGATACAATTGAAAATATGTTGATGATTAATAATATAGAAAATACAGATGGAAAAA
>CAPHZB010000031.1 GCA_948629335.1 uncultured Bacilli bacterium | reverse complement strand
GTATACAAAACAATAAGATCTTACTAATTTACTTTTATACATAAAATTATGTTAAGTTTAACATAAATAAAAAAATTTAGATTTTATCTAAATTCTATTTTTGTAACTTATTAAAACCTAATTTGATTAAAAAGGCAATCAAAGCATTTGAGCCTCTTTCTCTTTCATCTAACGGTGGAAGATTATAATAAACTTTTGTTCTAGCCTCATATTCAAAATCCAATACATCCTTTGGACTTAAAATACTCTGATTTAAAACAACCTTTTTATTTTTTAATGTACTAAACACTTTACTATTAATAAGCATCAATTTATTTAACTTAATTGTAGATGGCTCTATTAGGTAAATAACATCATGACATAAATTTTCTACTTGCTTACTATCATTTAAATCAAGTAAAATAACGTCTTTATCCATATATCTTGCAACAACATTTCCTGCTTCTGTCTGTGTAGTAGATACCAATGAACGGTCATTAAAATATCTAAAATCGCTCTTACCTACTTCAATTGCTACAACAGAATAGGCTTTACTCAACTCATTTTTTATCATATAAGTAAGCGTAGTTGCCCCAGATTGTTTGGTAATGTTTTTAATACCAATAATTCGAGTACCAACTGGTTGTTGCGTATAGTTTTCAACAACAATTTCAGCACCACTCGGTTGCATATCTAATTGATGAATGTGCGCTACATCACGATATGTATTTGGATTATTGTATAAATACATAATTCCTTCTACATTCTTTGTAAAATTATAGATACCAATGGATATAAGTTTGGATAAATACTCCGTAGATGTACCTTCAGTTGAATCATCTAAGAGTAAAATAACTTTATCCATATCCAAGGATACAGATAATTTTTGAAGATTACGTATATCCCGGTAATTTTTAATTGCCGTAATATCCAAAATCATTCTTTGGAAAAAGAAATTCTTGAAATTAGCAATTAAATCATCTACTTCAAACTCTCCATTTAATGTTTTTATTACATCAATATCTAAATTCTGTAACATAGCCTGATATTTATTTGATACAATTACGTTCATAGTATTCCTCCCAAAATATCAACCTAATATACCCCCATTGTTTTTGTTTCTCCATAAACAGGAAATTCTAACGTTACATTAATTAATGGTATATCAAAATACATATATGTAACAACACCATAATATATACCACGGTCATTTTCTTCACTAAACTCATAAACACAATATCTATAAGTTGATGTACCTCTTGTTTGATTCTTTAAACCTGCATCTTTAAACCTACCATCTGTTGGACATTTCGCATTGTTCGCAATTCGATAATGCATGTCTCCAAGTGATTTATTAATCTCATCTTCTACAGTACTATTAAATGTTTTATTCGTTTCAAGTATATTAATAATCCTATTTTTAACTTTAAATGCTCTTGTATAATTCATAGATGCCACAAAAAATAACATAATAACAGTTGCAAAAAACGCTACAATACCTAATAGATAAGCATTTCCGATTGATTCTCTCATGCACTACCTCCTAATTAGAAAACATAAAGATTGGCTCAGTCTCAGAATAAACGGGTAACTTGAAATGAACGCCAAATGGCAATTCTACAAAAATATATGTCACAATACCATAACTAAAATAACCATCTTTTTTCCCATGCTCATAGATACAATAAGCATGTTGCTTTTGATTGGAATCAACTTGTGTTCCCTTTTTAGAAAAAGTCTTTTTACAATCAACTGTTCCTAATCTATACCCCATAGAAGATAACTTCTGTGTAATTTCATTAATCGATAAATCATTATACCCTTCGTACTTTTCGATAATTAAAGTAATATAATTATTTATCTTAAAGGCTTTGTAATAACTTAAAGTTGCAGATAGAAGAGCAAAGACCATTAGAATAAAAACACTCATAATTGCAATTGTTTGTGAAAAACTAATTCCTTGCTTCATCTAATCTACCTCCTATTATATGTTTACATCCTTACCGTCTGTCAAACATGAATTATAATCTACTGTTCCTGACCCATCATATGTTGTGCATTGCCCGCCCTTCCAGTATCCACCACAGGCTGTACATGCAGACGATTTTCTTGTATTTGACATCATACTACGAACAATAACCGTACCTACAGCTAGTACAATAGCAATTAATACAATTGTAATAACTGTCATATTTGCTTCTCCAGCAGCTTCTTTCATTTTCTCACCCTCCTATCGTTAGTATAACATTTTTTTTAAATTTTAACAACTTTTTATGACATTCTTTACATTTATAGTGACATCATCTGCATCATAGCTATCATTAGAAGCATAATAACGCCACCACCTGTTGTAAATAACATTGCTCTTGTTTTTCCTTCCATCTTTGCTAAACGTGCAGCATATCTTTGCTCTCTTGATTTATTTTGCAAAGAAGAAACGTTTCTTGAAAACATAATTAATTGTTCTTGTTTATTTTCTTGAGAACCAATTCCTAAGCGATACAAAAGACGCATCATTCGCATAGAATCCCTTACAGGATATTCTTTAGCAAAGTCCATATAGGGTTCAATAGAAGAATCTCCAAGTTCAATTTTCTCTACCAATCTTCTAAGTCCTGGTCTAAATATTTCTGGAGCTGTATCAATGCTCTTTGACATGGCAACTGGTACTGTATAGTGCTGTATTAAAATCTCCAAACCTTTTAAATAGAATGGAAGCATTTGATTAATAGTAGTTAGATTTTTATTATAATACCCTTTTAATTTTGTATAAGGTGCTTTAAAAATAACAAATCCTATAATAAAACATAGTATAAGACTAATAAAACTAAAATTGGTTATTGCGAATAAGAAAATTAAGATTACAATGGTTATTGCTCCATCACGAACTCTTTTTCCAAATAAAACATTTACATCGTCATCATTAATCTCTCCATAACGAATATTTAATAAAAATTTATAATCATCTTCCATTAAAAATCGAAAATATGGTTCTGTATCTGCAATAAATTTTCTTGTATTAATTTTACGATTATATTCAAGTACAAATAATAATATAATTGCTATAAGTATAAATTCCATTATTCAGCCCCCACATTCTCATTATAATATTTTTCTCCACTGAGTAAGAATGCTGTATTTACGATGATGATTCCATGAAGTAAGAAAAATACTAAAGTATTCGTATGAATTAAGTTAATGTATGTTTCCGTTGAAAGTAACATTTGAACTAACATAACAAGTAAATATAGAACGATACCAAATTGTAAAAACTTTTTGTGAAACTCTGCCCTGTCCAATCGATCACGATATACATTTTCAACAAGCATATCAATATCTAAAGACATATTCTCTAAGGCATCTGCTGAGTTTTTTGAACCTTCATTTGTAATTTGTAAGAATAATTGATGCATGTTTCTAACAATAAAGAAATCATATTTATTGTTCATAAATTCTAGTGATGCATCTACTGTACCATTTTCATAAGCAAGATCTATCATTGTTTTTACATCACTCAAGACAGGATCTTCTAAAACACCTGACTCATATACACCTTCTAGTGCTTTAACAAAGGATTGTGTTGTTCCAAATTCCATAATAACATTGGTTGTATATACCTGTATTTGTTCAAAGATAAATTCACTATATACTCTTTTACACCTTAAATAGGTTAAGTAAGGAATCACACATATCGCAATACAAGCATACACAATAGAAATAATGATATTATAAAAGTATAAGTAGGAAACTAGAAAAGCGCCTACAGAAAAGACTGTTGCCTGAATCGCATATTGCTTTTTTGTATACTCTTGTCCTAAGTCCTTAACTTTTTGTCTAATTTCTTTAAAAGAATAAGGAGCTACTTTATCATAAATACTACCCGCATTTTTGGAGATATATTTATATACACTTCCATTGCTATTAAGACGAACAGCAATAATAAATACTGCGATTGCTGCTATTAATATAAAAATTACGAAATCCATATATACCTCCTTCTATATGTTCGAATTTGCATCAAACAACACGCCACCTTGACTAATACCAACATTAGATACTGGCATATTTTTCGGCCTATTAAAGATAGGCGTTCCATTTGCATCAAAAGTAAACATTGCATTAGGTGGTTGCGTTTGATTTTGTTGTATTTGATTTTGTGGTTGTGTAGGTCCACTATTCTGTCCATAACTAACTTGTCCACCTGTCCATGTATTTGTATTATATATCTGTCCTGTTTGATTAACACTTGGCGCATATGCTTGATTCCATCCATTCGTATTTACATTTTGAACATTATTATACCCTACATTTGGTATATCAATATGTTCTACATTTTGATTTCTTAAATTGGTATTAAATGTTGGTGTTATAACACCTGGTTTCTGTAAAAATTCATCAAAATTTTTAGGAACATTACTTTCTCCCTCTTCAATCAAATTTGGGTTTAAAGTAACTCCCTGTGCATCCAAATAATCAATTAAATATTGACTTGGTTTTCTACGTACAACATGACCTGTCGTACTTTTCTTATAAATTTCATTATATTCTGCTTTATTATCCTTTGTTACATAAAATTCAGTAACTTCTGCAATTTCACGTACAAACTTCTTTGTCGCTTTGTCTTGATATCCCCGAATATAAACACCAATTTGAACATATCGATGAATAGTTTTTAAAAATTGTTCAATATCTTGGTTTGTCTCTAGTAAGGAATACATACGGTTTGGAATACTTGATGCTTTATCTGCATGGATAGTTGACAAAATATAATGTCCAGATGAAATAGAGTTACGAACAGCTAGAACTGCTTCAGCACTACGTACCTCTGAAAGTAGAATCCATTTTGGGTTCTGTCTCATACAAGTAACAAGCACATCTGAATAGGAAGCAATATTGTTTGTTTTCATTGCTACAATATCTCGATGTGGGAAAATGCGATCTAAATGTAGTTCTAGCGTATCTTCAATTGTAATTAATTTTTCATCCTCTTTTGTATGAGCTGCTAAATACTTAACAAACTCTGTTTTACCAGAACCAGTTTCTCCACAAACAATAATGTTACAATGTCCTAAAACACATTGGATTAAAAAGTCGTGAATATCTAGTTCTACATATTTTTGTTCTAATAGTTTATCTTTTTCAAGTCGAATCTTTGCTGGTGTTTTACGAATAACGCATGCAACACCATTTTTCGCAATCGAGTCATGAACAAAGTTAAGACGTAACTCTGTTCCTTCAGCATCGAGGAATGGATGCGCCATATTGAAAGTTGTACCCATACAGTTGGCACATTGGAAAGCAAGTTTTTCTATAAAAGCATTATTAATACCTGGATTTTCAATTCTAAAAATACCACGTGATAATGTTTTTAACCAAATTTGTCCACCATTGCTATAAGAAATATCGGTAATATCATCTTGTTCCAAATACTCTTTTAATGCCCCAAAATCAATTTGGGAAAACATTCCATCCATCATAGGAATTATTAACTTTCTTTCTTAGGCGTTGTTGTATCCTGTTTTGGATTTGTTTTATCTCCTGTTGTTGTATCTGTTACATCTGTCTTAATTTCATCATTTGGAACAGTATTTGCATTGATAAAGTTCTTTAATGTTTGAGAACTTACCATTGTTTCTCCTTCTTCTCCACTAATTGTAATTCCATGTGGTACTGGGAATAACACAACTGAATAAGAACTCATGTAACTTGCTTTTCTAAGAAGAATGTTAAGTTCATCTTCTAGCCCAAATATTAAGTATGCTGGTGTTCTTGATTCTGTTGAATTTTCAAAAACATTACGTCCTGAAGAATCTTTAACAGCTAGTATTTGAACATTTTCAATTAATTTACCAACCATTAATTGTCCATTTTCATTAACAGCTTTCATATAGATATCGATGTAGTTTTTTGGATACATAGAGTTTCCATATGTGGTTGCAGTTGTAACAGGAAAGTTATATGGAACTTGTCCTTCTGGAACTTCAATAAAAGCTGAATCTGGCAAATCCTCTTCTTTTACAATTGCTTCATGATAGAATAGGCTTCCTGCTGGAATAACAGTATTATAATTAGAATACTTATCAATAACAGCTTCCCTATTTCGATAAACATTTGATTGCAAAACAATAGGTGATACATCGATATAGTCAATCATATCAGCAGTAATTTTCGTTCTTGGTTGGATTGTCTGTGATGCTACTGGTATATTTTTAACTGGATTAACTTGTTTTTTAATTTGCATACGATATCCAAAAAACAAGATTAAGACAACGGCAATGACACCTAAAATAGTAACCGTGTTCTTATTTGAAAAAAATCTTTTTAGTGCAATAACTAAATTATTCATATAACTCACTCATCCTTTCTAATATGGAGTTTCTAATATTGCATTAATATCATTTATTATATCAAATTCAACGAGTTGCCCTGTAACATTTGTATCTAATTTTGATGAAATTCTTAAAATTACTTTTGGCGGAGACTCTTGAACATCGTAAATGTCAATTACATAGTAGTTTCCTAAAGAAACACTCTGTGCGAATCTCCGAACAAAATTTTCAGCAAATTTCTCTCCATCAATTCGAATATTTCCTGTTGCCTTATAGCTTGCCATATCAACTGCGTCATACATAGCTGCTTCTGTGATTTCTTGAATTAGTTCATAATTTTGTTCTGACGTATTTGATACATTCTGGAAGAAAAAGATGAAAATGATTGCAATTACTCCAAATCCTATAATATAAGATCCCCACATTGACTCTTTCATCTATGAACCACCTCCAGCAAGACATTTAGCTACAGCTGTAACGCTATTCGCATTTCCACATAAACTCTTAGCACCAGTTGTATCCCCACCATATATTGGATTATGTACAAATGCACTTTTGCAACCTGCTCCTAGGATGTCATCCCCTATTGTCCTGTTACATATAAGGGTTTCATTATCATTATATCCGCCTTCCTTTTTCTGTTTGTTATTATACTGGCGAATTTTTTTAATAGTAGCTGTATCTAATTCAAAGTGATATAATGGTTTCTTTTCTTTATATATGTCATTGTCTTGAACTGTTCTACCTTCTCTTTTTACAGTATGAATACGAGATTGGACTAGTTTTTGACTATTCCAGTTAGAACCAGGATATCTACCATGTATTGCTAGATTAAATGCTCCTACATCTGGCCAATTTGCTACTGTTTTCTCATCAGCATCAATACTTGGAAATGGATTTTTTAAATCAATTGTACGATAGATAATCAATTGATCAAGATTACATAGTCTTGCTTCACAATATTTTTGGGCTTCACTTAGTGTTGAGCCTTTACTAACACGTGATATAACACAATTTGTAATTTCCATTCCACCATTTTTATAGCCTTTATCCGTTGGGCAGTAATATTTTGGCCCACCTCCTGGTGGATTACCTCCAGGAGGATTGCCACTACAAAATTCTTTTTCACACCAAGATCTTGTATGTCCTTCATTTACACAAGCAGTAATTTCAATAGTTGGATCGCTTTCGCAGAATATTTCGCAATTCTCCTCACAGTCAGGACCGGGAGAATCTCTATCACAATATTCAAATATTGCATCTGCACATGTCATATCATTATCTTCAATAATTGCTGTAAGCATCATTCCTGCATATTTAGTTCCTGGAGGACATGTACAAGGAGTATTTAAATCATCGGAAGTCACTCTATAATGACAGACATACTCGTTCATGCTGACACCTTCTGCCCCTGCTTGAAACTGTCCATTATGTCCCAATTGAATATTTTCAATTTTTAAATCATACTTTTTATCTACTTTATTCTTAAATGATGTTGGAAGATTACTAAATAGAAACTCTCCACTTTTTGATAAACCATGTGTTACATAATTTCCACTAGGTTGTGACATTTCCCATTTATTTGTATCCTTATCTATATAATTATATAAATAATCTTCTAGTCTATAGATAACATCTCCTGAATCAATGTTAAACTCTTTTTTCTCAATATCTTTTATCTTATCTTCAAAATAAGTTTGACCATCAGGTAATACAATCCAGGACCCACCTAAATTTTGATTTCCTAACACTTCATTTGGTTTATACATATCAACTGGAGTACTACATCCAGGACAAGAATAATCTGCTGCCTGTTCCATGTCTAATGAATGGCTTCCTCCATATTCTCCTTCATCTGTATAAGACATACTAGCAAGTGTTTCAAAATTATAAAATTGACATTCCGGACCATTACAAGTACTTTCAAAAATTTCAGGAACAACAGTTGCACACAAATATATTTCATTATATAAATCTACAGTTATTTTCAACTTTTTCACATATGTATTATACTTTTTATTCTTATCCTTTAACTTATTTTTCGCATTTGTCCAATAACCAATTGTATCATACCACCAGCCAGAATTTCCTGTGTCTTTCTTGGTTCTAATATCATATTCCCAATATTCACACTTTTTCTCAGTAGAATTATAATGCATTTCTACATCATCTTCATCTTTAGGACAAGATGGATTTTTTGAACCCGCACTACAGGAATCTTTTTCCTTATCATAGGTTCCATTATTAGTACAAGACCACTCTGGTTCTTTCCTATTATCTTCTTGATATTTTTTCCAAATAGCTTCATAATTTGACTTTGCAGTTGTCTCATTATTTGCTGCTGCTTTTCTCAACTTTTCAAAGAAATCTGGCCCATTCCCATCGTTAGCTAAAGCTGCTTTTATTAACTCCTCATAAGTTTTAATTTCTTTCTTTCGAATTTCTTCATTTTTTTTATCAAGATATTCGTCATATACTTTCTTATCGACACCTTGCAAATCTTTCAATGTACTGATGTCTGGACCATTACTATTATGCCCACTTCTTCTCTTATTGGCATCTTGCACCGCCTTCTTTATATCAATATTATCTTCTAAAGCTTTTTTTAAGTCCTTTCGATATTCTGCATATTCAACTTTTGGCTTTAGTTCACATGAATTTCCATATGTCAAATTTGGAGCCACCTGAAGGCGGCATTCCATTTTTCCATGATAATATAAAGGGAACCGATTACCAAATTTAGATGTATTTGTTTTTGGAGAGGTTGGCCACGTTATAGCAGAACCAAGTTGAATTGAATTAGCCAAACCTCCTGGTAAAGTTGCATTCGCCTCAGTTTCTAGACAATATAGGGCACAATATTTCCCACTACCTATATTCACATCTTGCTTGCGCCCATTCATTGAATCATGGGAATTTATGTCATCCTCTCCAAAATACTCATTAAAAGTAGATGTAGAGCTGGTATTATTATCATTACAAGGAAGTAAGCTTCCATTTAATGTTATTTTTATGCCATGACAAGAAGCTTCTTCTCCACACTCTTCCTCCACGCATTTATCATAACTTTTTCCACCATTGACACATTCTGTTAAATCTTTCCCTGCCTCTACAGTATCAGGTGGACATTCATATGCCTTACATTGTTCTGGAGTTCTAGTTACTACTGGCTGATTATTACCATTTTGCCAACAAGTAAAATTCCCAGACGCTGAACTATGAGCAATTGTATTATAAATCAAACCAGTGTCGCCTTCTGATTCTTCCTTAATACATGTCTCTCTTTCTAAACCAGCTTTCCTAACACCATTATATGAACAGATTGCCTCAGCAGCACTTCTTAAAGAACCTCCCCATGTATATGTTTGGGCTATAATTCTATGCTTCATATCATCACAGCCTGCAGAATAGCAATAATTTAACGCTTGTTTTGAACGGGTGGTTGTACTACATGCATCCTGTTTAACAAGTGTTCCACTATTTAAGTGTTTTGTAGGGTCTGCACACATAGCTATAGCCCCATCCACACTTATTTTCCAATATGTATGTGAACCACCATTAAATAATGACTCTACTTTCAGTGAAGCTATACTTGCCAATCGATCAACTTTAGCAACGCATTTTTCTTCAGCTCTAACATCATTTACAAATAATCCCGTACTTAGTAAAGGAAGCGTTAAGAAAGCAAAATACTTTAAATATTTCTTTTTCATTAAAACTTCACCTCCTAAAATAAATCTTTTTTTCTATTATATACGAATATGATTAATCCACCAATTCCAATAATTAAAGGTAGAATAATATAATACGTTTTCCCATAAAATTCTATTATTTTTTCCATCCAAGATTGTTGATTTTCTTCTTCTGTTGGTATTCTTGATTGTTCTAAACTATCCCTATATTTATTTACTTGTATCTTCCATTCCTCATATGTATATTGAGCATTAATCCACTTTTGGCATAATTTATATTGTTCAATACCTTTGCATAAAGAATCTGTATAATACTTATTATAATAAGGTAAATTAATATTAAACGTATATAAGGAAATATTGTCACAACCATCATCTGATTCTACATAAATATCAAATCGATAATTTTTATTAGACTCTAAATTTGCTATTTTTAATTCACTGTTTTTATAACTATACCATTCATTACGATTTACATTTTTGATTGCAAAATGCTCTGGAATATTAGAAAAAGTAACTGTAAATTTGACATTTCCATTTTTTTCTACAGCATCATAACTATAAGAAATATTCTTTGCTAAATCCTGATATCTTACTTTATCAACATTTTCACATAATAGTGCTTTTACGTTTTTAGGACAAAACACGAATAAGACAAGTATTATAAATAATTTCCTATACTTTTTCATAGAATCATCCCTTCCCTCTCATTTTAACATAACTTCTCTATTTTTTTACATTTTTTTTACTATTTTAACCGATATGTGTAAATATAACCTCTTATATTAAAAACTAAACTCACTTCTTCTGCAGAAAGTACATCTTTATCCACCTCAATATAGTATTCATTTTTATTTTCTGTTTTTAATGGATAAACTCTTTTAAAACTTCCTTTTATTACTTTGGTCTGTCCTTTTATTTTGTATTCCACTTGTCCATAATACTGAATAAATTTATGAATATTTGAATTAAGTGCTGTATTTAACGTTTCATCCATCTTTAACGTTCCTACTATCTTTAACAAGGTTTTTGTTGTCCAATCACCTGTTGTCGTTTTTATATATTCATAAGAATCATAACAATTGTTTTGATCATAACAATAATTGTATTGAATTTTAAACTCATTTGCTATTGCTACTTCTTGTATATTTAAAACACTATTACGAATTGGAGTATTACTAAATTCCATATCCCCCGTTACAGCAATTGTCGTTCCTTTTCTTGTCTCAGTCAAATCAAGTGGTGATACATCAATACGAATCTCCTTATCATTTGTATCTACGTATTTTAAAACCATTTTTTTATTTTTTATTGTATCTGGTATTTCAAAAGCAAGTAGATAAGTTTTTCCCGCACTCGAAATTTCTTCAGAAAGATATGTATATCCTAAATCAGTAAGTCTATCCTTATACTCTTCTGTTGTATGATAAGCCTGATTATTAATCATTAAAGATAGTCTTCCTGTTTTAAATACCTTTTTAATAGATGTTCCATTTTTAATATTTACTTTTAAAAGAACGAATCCCTTTCCTTTTTTCAAAATATTTCCCTCATAATCAGTAGTTGTATAATAACTATTTTCAATGTTAATTACAAATTCATTTGTTCTAAATGATTGATTTATTGTTAATTCTTCTTCATAAACACCTTGATTTAAGTAAACAATATAGCAGGAAATTCCAATAACAACTAAAAAGGAAAGAGTGACTAGCAGTTTGTTTTCCTTAAGCATATATTTGATGAAACGCTTTATTTTACGATAATATCTTGTGTATAAATGTTTGTCTACTTCCAAATCTACTTCAAATTCTTCATTGTCTTGTTCTGAAATTTGAAGTTCATCTAAGTTTTCATTAAAATGGAAGCTTTTAATATCAAAACCAACAGCTCGTACACCAAGCCATATTAAAGACATATTTTCTAGTAAAAGTGCAATAACTAATAAATCTCTGCTTAGTTCTAGTGTTTGTAATTCCACTAGCTTTTCTTCTAAAGTTACAAGCATACTATAGCTATATAAAAAGATAGCTAAAACAAGTACAAAAGAAAATATATTAAAAATATAAAACTTGATTGGTTTATCTTTTAATTTTAAAATTGTCAGTATCAAGGCAGAACCACTCATCATCAGAAGAACTAAAAAATACATGAGTGGCGTTATGTAAATAGATGCTACTTGTGTGGTTAATACGCCTGTATTTGAAGAGATATATTCATTAAAGAAAACAAGAATATTGCTCGTTTTATAAATCAAAAAAATACAGATTACAACTAGAAAAAAATGTATTAATTTAAAATGTTTTATTAAAAAAGCTAGGGGTTTTCTTAGTACCATATGACTTCTCCTTATTTATTCTTACTAAGTATAGTATATAACAGAAACAATAAAAAATAAAGAAGGTAAAGAAAAAAAGTATGTTTTTATACTTTTTAATTCATATTTATCATTAAAATTCACAATTAATCTATCTATATACTATCCTAATTTGTATTGCTAGTAACCTGTAATAACAAGTTATATGTTTTAAATAATTGTCACCTTTTTCTGTGTGACATTATTCAAAATATCAAATAGAGTTTATTTTTTCTAAAAATAAGAAGGAATTTACCTCTAAATCTGCTATGTTGATTTTAGAGGTGATAGAATGGCAAAAAGAAAAAATATTTTAGAGTTAACGAGTGATGTTGTTTTTAAAGCATTTATGTTAAGTGATAATACAAAAGAATATAAAGCAAAATTACTACATTTAATTACGGGAATTTCCTATGAGGAATTGTTACATGCTACATATGTAAGTAAAGAATTTCCTGTAAATAATAAAAAGGATAAAAGGTATCGCAGTGATATTGTTGTAGATATTGATAAACACATCTTAAATTGTGAAATGAATGGACAGTATTATCAAGGATTATTCATCAAGAATAATCGCTATATCAATAAAATTAGTGGGGATTCCTTTGATAAAGGAGAAGATTATTTAGATATAGAGGATATCAACCAAATCAACATCGATAATTTCACAAAATATAAAGGAAACAAATTAGTGTATGAGTTTTCTATGTATGAGAAGGACACAAGGGAACTTGAAGAAGAGGGATTAAAAAGTTACCATATAGACCTAGACTATTTAAGAAAGAAATGTTACAATAAAGAAGAGTTAAATGAACTTGAAGAAATGTTGATGTTATTTATTGTAAAAAGCTTTGATGAGTTAAGGGGTGATATTTATATGGAACCATATATGAGAGAAGCAATGCAGGAATTAGAGCGAATTAGTCAAGACGAAAAAATTATAGGACTATATGATGCTGAGAAAGTGGATAAGAAAATTAGAAACACCCAAATAAAAGGAGCTAGGATGGAAGGCATAGTAAAAGGAAAGATAGAGGGAAGAGCGGAAGGCAAGCTAGAAAGCCAAATAGAAATAGCGCGTAATCTACTTAAAATAGGACTTCCTATAAATCAGATTTGTGAAGCAACATCTTTATCTATCTTTGAAATTGAAGAATTGCAAAAATAAAATAATAATTCATGTATAACATTTGAATAATGAAGACTTCTTTTTTTATTTTCTCACGCAAAAAAAGAAAACTATTCTTTTCTTTTTGAACAAATCATCTTAATACGTTCTCTACAAATTTCTACTTCTTTATAATCTTCTAAATAGTCTTCCTCTTCTATATTCAGTGGGATAGTTCCAACAATCAAACCAAACAGAAGAAGAAAAACGGCTAATACTATATCAAATGAGTCTCTACCAAGTAGGAAACATGAAATACTTGCAGAGAGTGACATTCCTCCTGTTGTAAAACAAACTAACTTTTTTCTTAAAATTCCTTCCTTCTCTTCTAAAGAAAAAATTAATCTATGATAGTATTCCTCTTGTTTTTCTTTAGGAATTTTTTTTAATTCCATCCATTTATCCAATAACTGAAATGTTTTTTCTAAATTTTCTTCCATAGTCCTCCTAGTTATATATACTACACTATTTTTATTTCTTTCATATCCTATAATAGGTGATTTATCTATGCCAAATAATTGTAATCGAAATAGAGGGTGTGGATGTTGCTATCCATGTATGTTCATTTTCATTATCCTCGCTTTTTATCAATTGGTTTTAACTTTTTTTATTCTTACTCGCTTTAATTTTTTTCTATTTTTCTTCTTCTTATTCTTAAGTGCTTTGTTCTTTTGGTTTACCATATGAATTTATCCATTTTGAACATTTATATAAAAGATCAATTTCATGCGTAAAATGGTTACAAGTGTCAAACATAGATTCCTCGAATTCTAATTTTGGGGGAATTATAATTAAAATGAAAAGCAACATTCTCTCCTCTTCTAAGAGGGGATATTTTTTTTCATATTCCCGGAGAAGTAATTCAAAGTCAAGTTCTAATGCATGATTTTTATATAACTTATATAAATCAAATATAGGTATGTCAATTCTCGCTTGGTTCCAACTTGTAAGATAAGCACTATGATTTTTAATAAAATGATCCAATTTTAGATTGTTATGCAGAACTACAAATCTTGCTCTATGCTTACTTTGAACAAGCTCATACCATGTTTCTAAATTTTCCCTTGCATAATAAAGAGCAGAGAACAAAAGACTGATATTTCGCGCTAAAAGGTAACTGGGAGGAGAAGGATAAATTTCTTTTTCAATCATATCAATCATATCACTATAATATTCTTCTAGATGTTCTATATTCCCAGAAATATCTTCATACATTTTTTTAAAATAATCCACTTCTATTTCTTTATAAAAAGTAGTTTTACTATGAAGTAAAGCAACCAGATCAATTAAATCCATTATTTTCTGTTCTTCTGGATAATCAATATTTTCAATATAAGGAGTTACTTCATAATCCTCATCTTCTGTTAAAATTTCAGGGTAATAGTTAAAATGCCTAGAAGTCAAATACCCATAAATATCTCCTCTATATTCATTCTTTTTCTTTACAGCATAAGTATTTCCATCAACATCGATAAAATAAACTTTTCCTGCTTTTTCATAACGTGTGGGTTTTAAATTGTTTTTTTTTAAAAAATCATGAAGCTGTTTCATTGATAAATGGAATTAGAATTTTATCGTTAATGGCAATATTTGTTAAATCATTATAATCTTCTAAGTCACTTTTTGTCATATGATATCTATCTAAAATGGATTCTATTGTATCGCCTTCTCTTACAATATAAACTTTATAACTCTTATAAACTTCTGTAGTTGCCTCTTTTATAGAAGTAAGTGGTGTATCTTCTAGTTCAATACATCTTTCTTTTGGTTCAACTTTTTCCACAACCTCTTCCTTTCTTTCACATTCTTCTTTTACTTCTTCCTTAACTTCTACTTCCTGTATTTTTTCTTGTACTTCTTTTACACTTTCTGTCATTTCTTCCCTCACCTCTATTTTTTCCTCTATCTTTTTCTCTTCTAATTTGTCAATACAAACATCAATACTTACCGACAATACTTTATTATTAATAATCTCATAATAAAAATCATCAATATCAATTGTCGCATTACTTAAAATATACTTATCATCCATATGTATTTCAAATGGAACTTCATAAGAAAATTTTTCTAAAGAAGTAGAATTTTCTGTAACACGATAGTCTCCACTGATTAAAAAATTCCCGCTGATTAAAGAAGAATCTTTGATGCTCAAAGTATGTTCTAATGAAATACTAATGATTTCCAAAACATCTGTTTTAAACATTAAATCTTTTTTAAAGGGAACTATTTTTTTCATAACATCATCTCCTTAATTAAAAGTATGCTATTAAACATAAGGATAGAACGAAATTAGCATATAAAAAAAATTTAGAGTTTTTCTAAATTTTTTCATGAACTAAGTACTACTGGATTAGTCGCAGTACCAAAGCCTGATTTATATTTCAAATCTGAACGCAACGTCACTACTGGACGCACTCTTAAACCAGTAGAAGGATTAAGCCTCATACCAGTAGTTACATGCCATCCAATCTCTCCTGCGCAATCACCTCTAGCAACACCATTTACATGAAAAGAATCGGAGAGACCCACACCAAAACGAGAGGCTAGATAGTAAACTATCCTACTACAATCATAATCCCCAGCAACACTCAATGAAATATGAGCACCTTCCATTAAGGCTATATCTGTTTCATATCCCTTATCTTCGGGACATGAAGAAACACCATCGATACAATATTCTTCTGCTACTTTTGGATCATACCCTAAATGTCTTGACCCCACCGTATATAAACTGTTTTCATATGCTCTTGCTATTTCATTTAATGTTCCAATATAATATTGATACCCTGTTTCGCCTGCAATAATTACTGTTTCATTAGAACTATTAGCTGATACTAAATCTACTGTCCCATCTTCATTCTTTCTAAGTACTCTCCATAAATTTAATTCACTTGGATTAATAGTTTGATCTGATTCATATCCTGTATCTTCCCTTGCTATTCTATATGAGGTCTTATTAGGAGTATAATTAATATATTCACCTAATCTTAAAATATCTGCTGTTTGTGAAGTTCGTATACCAGTCCCCACTATCTTTTCTCCATTTACCCAAGCAATTTTACCAACATCTATATTTTCTTTTGTAGCATCCCCTGGAGTAAGACTCGCTAATGTAGGAATAGTAAGTGTTCCTGTTACTGGTTTTCCTCCTACTAAAGCTGTTCTTCCTTTTAATATTTGTGATGCTGTTGCATTTCCATAGTTTGCTTTATTATATAAATCATCTAATGCATTTTGTACTGTTG
>CAPHZB010000030.1 GCA_948629335.1 uncultured Bacilli bacterium | reverse complement strand
TGAGAGGGACAAATTAAATAGAGAAAATCTTTATTTAATTTTCTCTACTCGATTATTAAAAGGTGCATTTTTTTCTTAAACTTATGTTATAATGAATTTAAGGGTGGGATTATGAAAGATATAGAAGAATATAAGAATAAATTAAGGGATAAGAATAGTTTGGTTCTTTTTCGAAGAGAATTAATAGAATTAGGCATTACGGACTATATGGTTAGTAAACTGGTTGAGTCAGGCGTTCTTAGTAAAATCGCTCGTGGAGAATATACGGTTGTTTTACAGAAAGATAATGTTGAGGCGAAAGAGGAAGAAATAAAAGATAAGGCTAATTCCTCACAAAGCAAGATTCGTAGTAATTATTATCGTATTCTATCTGTATTTATTAAGATGGTGCAACAAAAAAGATTTAAGCTAGCCTATAAAAAACTTGTTGAAATGCAAAAAATAATTGAATCATTAGAGGAAAATTCATTTTTTGAAAGAACCCATAGTCTATATGCTTTTCTTTTACAGGAGATACAACAATTTTCAGGGAAAAGTTTTGATTTGACCATGTTCAAAGACTTATCAAAACAAAATGAACATTTTACTAATGAGGAGGATACACCCCACAATGCGCATTACAAATTGTTTTATGAAGCAGTTTGTCAAAAGGATTTTGTCACAGCATTACAACATTTAGATATTTGTGGTCAAATAGAACAGGAGGAAAGAGGAAGCTTATTTATAAGCACGCAAACACTAGTACAACTGTTAAAGACATGTATTGCAATGCATCAGTCATTTGAAAATAAAGGACAAACCTATTTAGGAAAAGGCTACGCTTTATTTAAAACGTTTATGAGTTGTGTAGATAAAAGGAAATATGAAGAAGCGTTATCTGTTATAAGAAAGAAAGTTTCCTACGATGATATTGCAGGGACTTATAACAGTAGCAATCAGGCCTATATGGGGTTACTTGAGAAAATACTTCTTTTAAAGAATAGCACAGATGTACTATCTACTCAGGATAGAGAATACATAGGAGAAGACATAGATATTTTCAACCAATCTATTCTAAATGGAGATTATCTTGTTTCCTATGATATAGTTCATAAAATTGATAGTAAACAAAATAAGATGCTTCAGATTTGTTCTACTCTTTTAGACGAATTAATTGAATTGAATGAAAAAAATAAAGAAGCTCTTATAAAAGGAGAAAATCAAACAAAATTCACTGTTGTACTTACTGATGATGAAATTTATGAAATGGTAAGGGATCACCATTTTTGTGAATTAGAAGAAATAATAGAGCAGGAGAAAAAATATTCTTATTTATCCCGATTAAAACACAATGTTTTAAGAATTCTCAAATATATGCGTAACGTTGAAAAGTTTGGAATAGGCGATACAAATTATAATTATCCATTTGCAGAATCAGATTATTTTCATCGTTTTTTTGAAGCACTTCGTAATCGAGATATTCATGAAGCTTCTAAGAATGTAGTGGAATGTATAAAGCTTGCCAAAGAACCATTTGAGTTTGAAATTTATAAAATGTTATATGATGAAATTTATATTTTAAACGAGAGTGTTTCAGATAAAAAGGCACTAGAAGAGTGTATGACAAGAAGGATACAAGTTATACAATATAAAGATTATTTAACGATAGAACAAATGGAAGAGGTAAGAAAAATAACCAATACTATTTTAACTTATTACGATAAGTTAGGGGAAAACTCTATATATGAACATTGGCTTTTAGATATTTTAGATATGATTGAAATTGCAAAAGAAAATGCACATACTTCACTTAGTTTTAATGAAAGTGTAGCCTCAGATAAAAAGATAGAACAATTACAAGAGGCACTCCAAAGTGGGGATTATAAAACTAGCTATTCTATTTTAAATACATCCAATTTTAATAAGGATTTAAAAGGAATTCCATATAAAAATTTATTAACATATAAGTATTTACTATCCATTTTATTTAAAATTGAGAAATCGAAAGAAGTTATTGCAACACCAGTTTATATAGAGAAATCTTCTATGGAAGAACTCCATCCAGTAGATACATCTTATTTGAATCATTTACAAAATTTAAAACAATATGTGCAGAATAGAAACTATATTGGTGCTCTTCACTACTATATGGCACATCATTTAAATGAAGAATACCTTATGGAGCTTATTTTATTGTGTAAAACAAATTATGATACATTAGATGAATCAAGGAACAAATTTAATACTTTATTTACAGAGGAAGCAACATTGTCAAAAGAATCATTAACCAAAATAGCACAAGTATATAGAAAAGATTATATGGATTTAGTGGATAGTTTATCACTTCATAATCAAGAAAAACAAGAACAAATTATAGAAGAGATGGCACAAAAAATAAAACAATTATAGTCTGTTTGCAAAAGAAGGAGCTGTTGAATAATAAATTGCTTAATTATTCAATGGCTTTTTTTGAAATTAAAAGTCCTGAGACTATAAAGAAATTAGAATAACTTTGTAATACAATAATTGTATCTAAGGATTAGTAACACATTGCACATTTTAGTTTACACCTCAAGGTTTATTATCGCTTGTACTATAGGTTCAGGTATAGTATGATAAATGTGAAAAAAAGGTATTGGTAAGTATAATTGATTTCTACTTGTAGTGATAAAAATATAAAAGTAAAGATATACTTCTAGGAGGAGTGGGCTATATGATTGTATTAAAAAAAATAAACAAGATTTATAGGAACAAAAAGATAGTGGTACAGGCACTGAAAGAAATCTCTTTAACTTTTCCTGATACTGGACTTGTATGTATTTTAGGGACTAGTGGAAGTGGCAAATCCACGCTCTTGCATATTTTAGGAGGATTGGATAGTGCAACAGATGGGGAAGTAATTGTTCATTCAAAAAGTATGAAAGACTTTAACGAAAAAGAATATGCTTTTTATCGAAATAAAGAGGTAGGATTTATTTTTCAAAATTTTAATTTGATTGAAGATTATACTGTTTACGAAAATATCATTCTTTCACTAAAGTTGCAAAATAGGAAAATTGATAAGATGGAGGTAGAAGAATTACTACAGAAATTAGGTATTGAAAAATATAAAAATAGAAAACCTCGAGAGTTATCAGGAGGACAAAAAGGGAGAGTTGCAATTGCAAGAGCTCTAATAAAAAAGCCAAGCATGGTTTTAGCAGATGAGCCAACAGGTAATTTAGATAGTAAGACAGGCAAAGATGTCATGGAATTATTAAAATGGATTAGTAAGACAACACTTGTAATTGTGGTTACACATAATAGGGAGCATGCTACTATCTTTGCAGATCGTATAATTGAAATGGAAGATGGACAAGTCGTAAAAGATACAATACCTTTCAAAAAGGACTTTACTGATTCAAAAAAACTGCAAGCGAATAAAACAAAGTTGCCTCTTTCTTATGCTATGAAGTTGGGTTTTAAATCTCTATGGAAACATAAAATTCGCCTTTTTATGAGCTGTTTATTACTCACTTTTTCAAGTATATTTTTAATGATGAGTTATTCTATTCAAAACTATGATATTGATCGAGTACATCAAGTTATGTTAAAAGACGATATTTCTATGACTTATATTGATAAGGTCCATTATACGAAAAAAGGTGGGGCAAGGGGACTACCCTTGAAGAAAAAAGATGTATCTATTATAGAAGAAAAATGGATGAGGGATTATGATTTAATGTATGAGTATACAGAGGGGAGCGTATCTGTTCCTTTTGCTAAACTCTTTCATTTGAATGTTTATTTACAAGAGGATTTTTTTCAAGATAAGGTAGAGGAACCTACTAGTCTATATATAGATTATCATGTAAGTACAAAATTACGTGTTACTTCAGATTTTTCAGATTTTGAGTTGATTGGTAGGGCACCTTCTAGCGCAAATGAAATCGTGATTTCGAATTATCTTGCCGATTTAATTTTAGAATATGGGATTTATGAATATAAGAAAGAGACTGTTTTTTACCCTGAATCGTATGAAGAAATCGTAAGTGCAAATAAGGAATTTTCCTTTGGTAGCTATAACAATTGTAAAATTGTTGGCATTTTTCCTTATGATATGAGTTCATATGAATCATTAAAAAAATATAGTAGTAACGATCGAAACCTGCCTACTGAAATATTTTCTTTAAAAAATGAATTACAAGAAAAAAGGAGCAATCTTTATAACCAAATTTATGTTTTACCTTCTTTTATTCAAGGAATAAAAACAGAAAAAACGACAGTAGTAGACAGCATATGTAATGTATTTTCTATTGTAAGAAATGGAAAGGAAAAAGATATACATACTATTATATCTATTTTGGAAAATCATGTTTCTTACTATGATGGTA
Organism: uncultured Bacilli bacterium; assembly: GCA_948629335.1. Lineage (GTDB taxonomy): Bacteria > Bacillota_I > Bacilli_A > RF39 > UBA660 > CATOJL01. The sequence continues at coordinate 12,589 of CAPHZB010000030.1, read as the reverse complement.
TCTCTTGGAAAGAAAGATATGATTTAAAAGAAGGAGAGGTTTTGTTAGATATAGAAGAAGTACTAAGAGAAGAGGACTTTGAAGAATACTATAGAGAAAAAGAAGCCTATCTTTCAAAAAATCAGGGGGAGGAAGAAAGAATTCTACTTCAAGATTTTTTGGCTTCTTATTTAAAAAAGAAGGGATATACAAATGAAGAACTTTTAATTGGAGAACAAATTGAGTTATCTATTTATGAAGATAATTTCATTTTTAGTGATTCTAAAAGGGATGATAAACCTTCTAAAATATATTCCAACGTAAAAGTAGTAGGGATAACTGTAGGGAAGGGAAGCGTTGTTTCTAAAGAGATAGGAACTCCTTATTTAGAACAGTCGTTATATATAACGGGAATAAAACCAAAAACAAATAATCTAAAGGAACTCTTCCATATTTTTCCTTATGGAGGAACTTATATTGTACATAGCCCTTTTTTTCAAAGTTTAACAGGTACAAAGGAAGAATTTACAACATATAAGGAGGGTATTGTGATTCTAGAAATTATTTTTCTTCTTTTATCTCTTTTATTAATTTATAATCTTATAGCAAGTAGTGTTCAAGATAGAAAAAGGGATATTGGAATAATAAGAGCTATGGGAAGTAGAAAAAACGATATCCAAAAAATATTTTTCATAGAGGATATCTTTATAGCCTTCCTTACGTGGTGTATGAGTATTACTATATTTTCTTTTTTTTACCCTTATTTAAACTATCTGGAAGGTTTACAAATATTTTTCCTCTCCCCTAAAGAATATATCTATTTATTTATCTATTTTCTAGTTGGCATTCTACTTGCTAGTTTTATTCCTATTCGAAAGATATTACACAAACAAATCGTTGATATTATTTATGACAGAAATTAAAATTATAAAAATTTATAGAAATTTTAAGAGAAGATAAAATGATCCTCCTTTTGTAATAAAAATACTGAACTTGATTTAAAAGGCTTTATTTATAAGCATATGTATAAAACTTTAAACTTAATTTACTACTTTATATAGGTTTTGAAAATAGAAATGGTTAACAATTAAAACTTAATATAAATTTACATTTACAAAATCTCCGTCTTAATACCCCGAAGATATGATATAATTATTATGTACTAAACAAAATATACAGAAAATTTGGTGATTAAATGAATGAAGCATATAAGAAAACGATAGATGAAATTTATAAAGAATTAAATACAAGTAAAAACGGGTTAGATTTAAAACGAGTAAAAGAATTACAAAAAATAAATGGAAAGAACGAGTTGGTAGAAAAAAACAAGAAAACAAAATTACAGATATTTTTAAATCAATTTAAAAATATTATGATTATTCTTTTATTAGTTGTTGGTGTACTATCATTAATATATTCAATAATAAGTGGTGATGATTTTTTAGAGCCAATAGTAATACTTGGGACATCATTAATAAATTGTTTTATGGGATTTTTACAAGAATCTAAAGCAGAAGATGCCATCGGAAAATTAAAAAAATATTCAGCAAACTATATTATTGTTAAAAGAAATGGTAAATATAAAGAAATAGATTCAAAAGATTTAGTTGTAGGGGATTATCTTGTTTTAGAAGCTGGAGATAAAATACCAGCAGATGCTAGAATAGTTGAAAGTTATTTTGGAAAAGTTGATGAATCAATATTAACTGGGGAAAGTATAAGTGTTGATAAAACTGAAGAGGCAATTACAGATGATGTTATTATATCAGAAAGAAAAAATATGATATACTCTGGTACAGTGTTGGTTGCTGGAAAAATTGAGGCAGTTATAGTTGCGATTGGTATGGATACAGAACTTGGTAAGATTGCATCAATAATGGATACTAAAGAAGAGCCAAAAACCCCTTTACAAATGAAAGTAAAAAAAATAAGTAAGTTTATAACTATGGTTGCAAGTGTATTAATCGCATTTGTATTAATATTTGGAATAATAAATCAATATGATGCGTTAAGTCTTGTAATGTTGTGTATATCAATGATAGTAGCAAGTATACCAGAATGTTTACCCATTGCTATTACAGCTACTTTATCTATTGGTGTAAATCAAATGGCTAAGAAAAAATCAATAGTAAGAAATTTGTCAGCAATTGAAACATTAGGAGCAACGGAAATTATTTGTAGTGATAAAACAGGAACTTTAACAGAAAATAAAATGAAAGTTACCAAAGTTTTCGCAGATAACAGAGAAATAGATTTATGCAATATAAAAGAACATCAAAGATTTATTGAAATAATTGATTATTGTAATACAGCGGTATTAAGTGATGATGGAACTTATGATGGAGATGCTGTTGATGTTGCACTAAAGGACTACTTAAAAGTCAATGATATTAAGGTTAAGAATGATAATAAGATTATAGAATTACCATTTGATTCTGATAGAAAAATGATGAGTACGGTTTATGCAGTTGATAGAGAAAATATTTTATATACTAAAGGTAGTTTTGAATCGATATTACAAAGAAGTACCAAAGTTTTAATTGATGGAAAAGTAGTTAAATTGTCAAAAGAAAGTATCAAAGAATATAAAGAAACCGAATCACTTATGTCAAAAAATGCTTTAAAAGTTTTGGCATTTGCGTATAAAGAAATTGATCAGGATATTAAAAATGAAGATGATTACTTTAAAGAGGAAAATGGTTTAATATTAGTTGGTTTAATTGGATTAAAAGATCCAGTTAGAAAAAATATTAAAGAGTCAATAAATGCCTGTTTAAATGCTCATATCAAACCAATAATGTTAACAGGCGATAATCTTCCTACTGCCACTGCAATTGCAAAAGAAGTAGGTATTTGCAAAGATGAATCTGAATGTATAAATGCAACTGAATTAAATAACTTAACTGAGAAAGAATTAATGCAATATATAAATAAATATTCAGTATTTGCAAGAGTTAGTCCAGAAAACAAACTACAAATAGTTACAGCAATTCAAAAGACAGGTAAAGTTGTTGCTATGACTGGTGATGGAGTAAATGATGCTCCAGCAATTAAACTTGCTAATGTTGGTATAGGTATGGGAAAAAGTGGAACTGATGTAACAAAAGATGTATCAGATATAATACTTTTAGATGATAGTTTTAATACAATCACAACTGCAGTATCAGAAGGTAGAAGAATTTATGATAATGTGATATCAAATATTTTATATAACTTATCAAGCAATTTTACTGAAATTTGTATCATATTATTTGGTATGTTAACGGGAAATACAATTATATCTGCAATCCATGTATTATATATTGATTTAGTTGCGGACACTATCCCATCAATAATGTTAGCATTTGAGGGTGCTTCAAAAGATATCATGGGTAGGAAACCAAATGGCTTGAATAAAAGAATATTTACAAAATTCTTTAGTGCATTTTTAATTATATCTGTAATACTTGAAACATTAATAAGTTTGTATGTTTATTATCATTTCTTGAATCTAGGACAACCAGTAGCACAAACATTAGCATTATTCAGTATAATTATAAATGAGTTTGTATTTGCTTTTAATTGCCGTTCGTTAAAAGAACAAATTCATAGAAGAGGATTATTTAGCAATAAATATTTAAACATTGGTATTTTTGTGTTGATGTTAGTTCAATTGTTGGTGTTCCTTACACCAGTTGGAAAATTATTTGGTTTAATGATTATAACAATACCACAACTATTATTTGTAGTGTTAGTAAACATAGTATCGTTAGCAATAATCGAATTGTTAAAGCCAATTATTGTTAATAAATTTAAAGATGAATAAAAAAGATTTATAGGTAAGATTTGTTCTTTGTGATAAAATGCAATTAATTACGGAAAAATGCATCAGAATCGTTGGCAGGTGAATAAAAAATGGTAGTTTATTCTCATAAGATGTTTTACAAATGGATTGCATTGTGAAGATTTTATCGAGGGACATATTAGTCTACTATTGGTTAAGGGGGAAAGCATTTGCTTTCTCTTTTACTTATTTGTGGGAGGAATTGCTGTGGGCATTTCTAATTTTCAAGATGGAACATTGTGTCATATAAATTTTTGTGGAACGTATGGCGGTGAGATAAAAGATATTCATTTAGCAGTACTGTTCAATATAAATGGTGTTGAGAATCTAGCTTTTTGTATACCTTTAACTAGTCCCAAGCTGAAACATTTTAAGACAGAAAAAAATTTTAATGATAGGAATTATTTAGAAACGAAATCCAAAAGACTACATTATATAAAGCAGACTGATTCCATAGCTTTATTAGAGCAATTCGGATGTATATCATCTTTTAGAATAGCAAATGATTATAAGGATGAGGATGACAGAATTGTAGTACTTCAAGATGATGAATTAGATACACTAAAACAACAGACATTAAAATATATAAAAAATGTATTGTATAAGTAAAATGTTACATATTATTAAATAGATAGCATCATGAAAACGGAAGTTGAGGAATGCATAAGCCTATCTGTCTGTACTAGTACATGCTCTAGTCTATTGACTAGGGTATTTTTTGTTGAATAGGAAAGTCATACTCAAATTTCCAAGATGTCATATACGAACAAATATTGGGAATGCAAACAAAATAGCACGAAAAAATACGAGAAGTAAATCTTGTTTTTTTAACAATCTAAGATATGTTTTAAATTTCCTTATAAATGTGAAGGAATCCTCGTTTAGACTGGTAATCGATAAGGACACATTTGTCAAATTGACATTTAGAACAAACCGATATGGAGGAGTGGAAATAGGTAAGCTATTCCAGCTCATCATATCATTTATAACAAATATTCTCTAAAAACAAAGATGTCATAAACTCTTATAAATAACGGATATAAAGACATTTAAAAAATTATAAAAAATACTCAAAAAAAGATAGATGAGCTATCTTTTTATTTACCAGTAGAAATTTCTTATTTGTACGCTTCTTTTTTTAATAAATCAATATTTTCTGTTAATAGAGTAATATAATTTTGTCCATCTGATTGTTCTTTATCAGATAAATTCGCTAATTTATGTAACTCAATAACTTCAATATTGGTATTTACTTTAAATTCCCCAACAAGATCACTTAAATGTTCTTGATCTAACGTATAAATATAGTTTAATTTCTTGTTTTCAATTAAATCATAAATTTCATTTTTTAACTTTGCTGTTACATTTTCTGTATTCGCAATAGAAATTACTCGAAAACCATATTTTTCTAAAAAAAGCAAGGCATCATTATCTACAAGTAAGGTGTTATATGTACTATTTGTACTCATTAATTTTAAAGCTGCATCTAAATTGGATACCTTTATTTTTAAATTGTTATATTTATCCTCAATTTCATTTTTTAAATAATGGTTTGAAATGTAAGCCAAAAGTCCTGTTTTAATATTAGACGCCATCATTAAAAAATTAGAAGGATCCATCCATAACTCATAATTATTATATTCTGCTTCAATACTTTGTGTTGCATCAATAATCATTAAATCTTTATTATCATTAAACATTTTCACTAAATAGTCTTGTTCTTTACTTTTTCCATTAAAAATAAACATATTTGAAGAACTATAATCCTTCAATTGTTTTTCTGTTGGTTCATAAGTATCAATATCTGTACCGTTTGGATAAATAGATTTAATAGTAGCATGTTCACTGTATAACTCACTTATAATATATTCAATGGGATAAGCAGTCGCATAAATAGAAATATCTTCTAAGTTATCCTTCTTAAAACAACCTGTACATAAAAAACATAAAAGCAATAGTCCAAATTTAAAGCCCTTTTTCATTTCTTCTTCCTTTCTGGGACGGGATCATATCCACAACCTCCCCATGGATTACAACGAAGTATCCTTTTTATTGTTAAATAAGTACCTATAAAAAACCCATATGTTTGATAAGCCTCTATCGCATATTGGGAACAAGTAGGCACAAATCTACAGGAATCATGAAATCTTCCAGGAATTTTTTGATACATCTTAATCAAATAAATCATAACGTTCTTCATAATTCCACCATACTCATTATACTAAAGAAATATGCATTTGTCCACAAGCAAAATTCGTGGTATAATGCATAGTGGGTGATAATATGAAAATATTAGAGGAATTAGGAATAGAGCCTAAGGATATTGAATTATATAAAACTGCTTTAACACATACGTCTTATGCGAATGAACATAAATGTGAGAGTTATGAAAGACTTGAATATTTAGGAGATGCAGTGTTAGAACTTGTTATGAGTGAATATTTATATAACAATACAGATTTTCCAGAAGGGTATATGACAAAAATGCGTGCTCACTATGTATGCGAAAATGCACTCTATGAATACTCTTTAAATTTTCATTTAAATGAATATTTACGATTAGGGCGGGGAGAAGAAGAAAATGGAGGCCGACTTAGAAAAGTCATTGTTGCTGATATATATGAGGCGTTTGCGGGAGCCATATTTTTAGATCAAGGAATAGAAAAAGCAAAAGAGTTTATATATAAAACTGCTATTCCTTATGTAAAAAATCCAAATGATATTTTTTATGATGATTATAAATCAAAATTACAAGAACTGGTACAGACAGATCAAAGAGGATTATCTTATGAAATTGTAGATGAACAAGGTCCTGCTCATAACAAATTGTTTACAGCAGTTGTAAAAATCGATTCTATTGTCTATGGGAAGGGAGTAGCTCATAGTAAGAAAGAAGCTGAACAAGAAGCTGCAAGAAATGCTTTGGAAAAGAGTGTTGGTACACATGATTAAAGTGAAGCGCCTTAGTGATAAAATTGACTATAATATTCCATATAAAGTATGTATTGATGGAAGAGTAGTGATGGAACTTGCAAATGGGGAAATGCGCGATTATGAAACACCTGAGGGGGAGCATACTATCAAAATTGAAAGTGATGATTTTGTAAGTGAAGAACTTAAATTTACAAATTATGAAGGACAAATTATTGAATTTGAATGCAAGCCTGAACATAGTGAATCTAATTTTTCTAAAGTAGCACGTAAATTTCTTTTAGGGAAACTAGGTATTTCGTTAGTTAAAAAAAATGATTTTTACCTATAACATTTTATTTTCTATTTAAACCGTCTATTTTTTTCGTTTGCTTTTTGTTATAATAGGAATGGGTGTAGATATGAAGAACATATATGGATATACATTGGAAAAATTAGAAGCGTATTTTGAAAGTATTGGTGAAAAAAAATTTAAAGCAGTACAAGTATTTGAGTGGCTTTACAAGAAGAGAGTAAAATCTTTTGATGAAATGGCAAATATCAAAAAGGAAACCATTGAAAAAATGAAGAATGACTTTTTAATGGAAAGTCCAGTGATTACAACAAAAAAAGTAGGAAAAGATGTTTGCAAATATTTATTTACATTAGAAGATAATGAACATGTAGAGGCTGTTTTAATGTTTCATGACTATGGAAATAGTTTATGTGTATCTACCCAAGTAGGGTGTAATATGGGGTGTAAGTTCTGCGAAAGTGGAAGACGAAGAAAAGTTAGAGATTTAAAGGTGGAAGAAATGGTTTTGCAACTGCTACGTATTGAAGAGGATTTAAATAAACGTATTACGCATGTTGTATTAATGGGAATTGGAGAACCATTTGATAATTATGAGAATGTGATTGATTTCATTGATATTTTAAATACGGGAAAAGGAATTGATTTAGGCGCTAGACATATTACTATTTCAACAAGCGGTATTCTCCCTAAAATTAGAATGTTTATGGAAACAAAAAAACAAGTCAATTTAGCGATTTCCTTGCATGCACCAACCAATGACATTCGAAATAAAATTATGCCAATTAATCAGGCATATCCATTAGAAGAATTAATACCTACATTGAAAGAATATATAAAAAAGACAAATAGAAGACTTACTTTTGAATATATATTATTAGATGGTATCAATGATACAGAAGAGTGCGCAATGAAACTTGCTTGTTTAATTAAGGGAATGAACGCGTATGTCAATCTGATACCTTATAACGAAACAAGTCATATAGAATTTAAGAAGAGTAAGAGCGAAAACATACAAAAATTCTATGATTTGTTAAAAGAAAAGAATATCCAAGTTACCATAAGGAGAGAATTTGGATCAGAAGTGGATGCAGCATGTGGACAACTTCGCTCAAAATATGAGGAGGCATAATATGGATAGTTTTTGTATCACCGATCCGGGGAAGGTGAGAGACCATAATGAGGATAATGTTATTGTTATTCAAAATGAAGGTGGAGAATATCTTTTGGCGGTGGCAGATGGAATGGGTGGGCATTTATGCGGAGAAGTTGCCTCTTCCATTGCTATTAATCATTTAGGCAAACGTTTTAAAGAAAGTGGTTCAGTTGGAAATAAAGAGGATGCAATGCGTTGGATTCAAGAAGTGGTAAGCGAAATCAATGCTCTTATTTTTAAATATACGACGGAACATCCAGAAAGTACAGGAATGGGGACTACTTTAGTTTTAGCAATTTTAACGAATACATTTCTTCTTTATGGAAATATTGGTGATTCATCAGGTTTTGCTTATAAAAATGGAAAATTACATAAGATAACAAATGATCATACGCTCGTTAATTTATTAGTGAAATCTGGGGAATTAACAGAAGAAGAGGCAAAAAATCATCCAAGGAAGAATGTACTGATGAAAGCCCTTGGTTCCACTTCTACAGTGGAAATGGATATCTTTGATGTGGAAACGAACGTAGATGGTATCTTACTATGTAGTGATGGACTAACCAATATGTTAGATATAGACAAAATAGCAAAAGTATTGAATGAAGATTTAACTTTGGAAAATAAACTAAAAAAAATTGTATATAAATGTAATAATCGTGGTGGAAATGATAATATTTCTGTTGCATGTGTAATGATGAATGGTGGGATTGTAGAATGATTACAAAGGGGCAAAAGATAAATGATCGTTATGAGATAATTCGATCTATTGGTGAAGGTGGTATGGCTAATGTTTATTTAGCGCTTGATACCATATTGGATAGAAGAGTAGCTGTTAAGGTACTGCGTGGAGACTTAGCGAATGATGAAAAATTCGTTCGAAGATTTCAAAGGGAAGCGATAAGTGCAAGCAGTTTATCACATCCAAATATTGTAGAAATGTATGATGTTGGAGAAGATGATGGGAATTATTTTATTGTTATGGAATATGTAGAAGGAAAAAGCCTAAAAAGTTTAATCAAAAAACGTGGAGGACTTACCCTTCCAGAAGTTCTTGATATTATGTTACAACTAACAGATGGAATTGCTTGTGCGCATAATAGCTACATCATTCATAGGGATATTAAACCACAGAATATACTTGTTTTGGATGATGGTAGAGTAAAGATTACAGACTTTGGAATTGCACAGGCTTTAAAACGTGGAGAACTTACAGAAACAAATTCCGTGATGGGGTCAGTACATTATTTACCACCAGAACAAGCAAATGGAACTGGAACGACCATAAAAAGTGACATCTATTCTTTAGGAATTGTTATGTTTGAACTACTTACTGGAAAAGTTCCATTTAAAGGGGAAAATGCTGTTGAAATTGCAATTAAGCAAATGAAGGAACCAATGCCAGATATTCATGCTTATAAGGATGGTATTCCACAAAGTATTGAAAATATCATATTAAAAGCAACTGCAAAAAATCCTAAAAATAGGTATGACTCTGTTTTAGAAATGCAAGAAGATATTAAAACAGCGCTTTCTAAAGAGAGAGAAGATGAAAAAAGAATTGTATTCCGTTATCCAGAATCAGATAATGAACAAGAAGAAAAGGAAACAATTAGTCGAAGTGAAAAAAATGCAGAATTAGAAGATTTATTTGAAAAGGAAAAAGAGAAAAAATCAAATAAAAGATTATGGATTATAGGATTAATCATTCTGTTTATTGCTTTTGTTATTTGTTTTGTTATTTTTGTTCTTCCTAGTTTTAAAAAGGTACCTGATGTGAAAGTGCCTAATGTAGAAAATACGGAAGTTTCAGCAGCCATTCGTGAGCTAGAACAACTCGGATTTATTGTAGAAGCAAAAACAGAAGAACAATACAGTGACACGATTGAAGCAGGAAGGGTAATTAAAACCAATCCTGGGGCAGATAGAACAGTCAAAAAAGGAACCTCTATTACTGTAGTTGTATCATTGGGATTAGAAGGATTTTTATCAGAAAACTATGTTGGTAAAAATTATATTGAAGTAAAAACTATGCTTGAAACGAGAGGACTTAAAGTAACTATTGAAGAAAAAGAATACACTGAAAAAGAAGCAGAAGAAGCAAAAATAAAAGAAAATACAGTTGTTGCACAAGATATTAAAGAGGGTGTTGAGCTAAAAAAAGGAGAATCAGTTACCCTTACTATTCCAAAAATTGTGGTAACTTATCCAGATTTTACTGATGGAACATGGACAACAGAGAAAGTAAAAGAATTTTGCGATAAACAGGGAATTAAGTTAGAGGTGAAGACAGTAAATACGAACGATCACCCTGATAATACAATTATTACCCAAGATAGAGCAAGTGAAAGTAAAGTAGTCAAGGGAGTTAAACTTACCATTACAGTAACAAAGAAACTTCCAGATCCAAAACCATCTGATGATAATAAACCAAATGATGACACACAAAATCCATCTGGAACAACTCCTACCAACCCAGAACCAGATCCAACTACTCCAGATACACCTAATAATTCAAGTGATGGAACACAAACAGGTGGAACAACACCTTCAAAGGAGAGTTAATGAAGGGTATTCTTATTAAAACCGTAAGTAATCATTATACAGTCTTGGTAGGGCAAGAAAGTTATGTATGTGAAGGTAGAGGAAAACTTAAATACGACAAACTAAGACCAAAAGTAGGGGATATCGTAGAGATAGATGAAAATCATCGAATTACAAATATTCTTTCTCGTAAAAATGAATTAGTTCGTCCTATGGTTGCGAATGTAGACCAGGCCTATGTAATTACAAGTGTAAAACACCCTGATTTAGATTTATACTTACTTGATAAATTGCTTTTGCTTATTCATTTTGAGGGAATAGAGCCTATCATTTGTTTTACAAAAATCGATTTATTAAATGAACAGGAAAAGGAAGAAATTTTAAAACTAAAAAAGTATTATAAAAAAATTGGCTATCAAGTATATACAAATGAGGAAATTATGGAGATAAAGGAAACTTTTAAAAATAAAATTGGTGTCTTCACAGGGCAAACTGGAGCAGGGAAATCAACTTTATTAAACCGAATAGATAGTTCACTTCATTTGGCAACCAATGAAATTTCTTATGCTTTAAATCGGGGAAAAAATACAACGACACATGTTGAATTACTCCATTTGTGTGGTGGCTGGATTGCAGACAGTCCCGGTTTTTCCGATATAGGACTTAGTTTGACTAATGAAGAGATTGAAAAACAGATGATTGAATTTCAAGAATATAAAGATAAATGCCAGTATAGAGATTGTACACATAGTCATGAGACAGATTGTGAAGTGAGAAGGCAAGTAGAAAAAGGCAATATTTTAAAAAGCAGATATGATCATTATTTAAAGTTTATAAGTAGGTGAGTTATGAAAATCGCAGCATCCATTTTATCAGTGAGGGAAAATTTAGAAGCAAGTATTTTAAAGTTAGGTAGGGGAAGTACAGATTATATTCATTTAGATGTAGTGGATGGAAGATTTGCTTCAAATAAAAAAGAGTATGAAAATGTAAAAGAAATATTATTACAGGCAAAAAAACCACTTGATGTGCATCTTATGGTAAATGATATAGCGTATTATATTTCTATATATAAGGAGTTTTCTCCTATTTATATGACATTTCATTTAGAAGTAGCAGATAATCCCCTTCTTTTTATTGAACAGATTAAATCTTATTCAAAGGTGGGAATAAGTATAAAGCCACATACAGAGGTTACAGCTATTTTTCCTTATTTGGACAAAATTGATTTAGTTTTATTAATGAGTGTAGAACCTGGTTTTGGGGGGCAATCATTTATTGATGTTACAGATAAAATAGAGGTATTAAAAAAGTACAGAAAAGACCATCATCTTTCTTTTCTTATAGAAGTTGATGGTGGAATTAATAAAGATACAATTAATAAAGTAAAAGATGCGGATATTGTTGTAGTAGGAAGTTACATTACAAATGCAGAGGATTATGAAAAACAAATAAGGAATCTTAAAAATTAGATTCCTTTTTTATTGCACTTTCTATTCTATTTATGATTTCATCTTTCATTTCTTTGTCAGCTTCTTGCCATAAGAGCTCAAAAAATACTCCAAATCCAGGAAGGGTTAGTTCTTCTTTATCACCTATGGATTCTATAATAGTTTCTTCTATTTCTTTTTTAGGAACATCTTTAAAATTAGATAGAATATGTTTTCTTATACTTATGTTCATAATCTTCTCCTCTCATCTATAGTATTACTACATATTTCTTTTTTATGCATGTATTTTAATAGATATACGAATTGCTATTCGATTCATATAGCTTCGAAAAAGGATTTACGTATTCATCCTTTTTTCTAAAAATAAGAAGGAATTTACCTTTAAAAGAAGTATGTTGATTTTAGAGGTGATA
>CAPHZB010000029.1 GCA_948629335.1 uncultured Bacilli bacterium | reverse complement strand
CTGTACAGAATGCATTAGATGATTTATATAATAAAGCGAATTATGGGAATGCGACAGCCTCACAGATATTAAAAGGAAGAACAGCATTAGTTGGAGGGAAACAAGTAACAGGAACTTATGAAGCACTAAGTTTATCTAGCCAGACTCCTGGTGATGCAACGGCTGAGAATATAGATAAAGGAAAAATCGCTTGGGTCAATGGGGAAAAAATAGTGGGCATGAAGGTACCTCTATTAGGGAGTAAATTAATGAGAGGGGACTATGTAAGTTATACCCCCATTAATACATCTTATACGGTTTTAGCTAAAGATACAGGTTATGGCGAAAATGTGACTATTAATCCAAGCAATGTAGATTTATGGAGGGTTATCAGAGTTAATGAAGACGGAACAGTAGATGTGGTAGCAAATTATAAAACTGCTGCTAGCGTTGGCTTTAAGGGAGAAATAGGATATGAAAATTATATAGATGTATTGAATCAAGTTGCCAACTCTTATGAGACAGATGGATTTACAGTGGGATCAAGACATGTGGGGTATGATGATTTAAAATTAATAAAAAGAGCTATAGGATTTTTAATAGCACTATCAGAAAATACCTCTTCTACAGGTTCTTCTTATTGGATAGCATCAAAATGTGGCTCTTCTGGAGTATATTATCATAGCTTTGTTGGTCAGTTGTACAATGTTAGTTATGATACAACAAATCCAGATACTTATAAGTTTCATACTAATGATCTTGGACAACCTACATCTGTTGATTCATTTTATTGTACATCAACACCTAATCTACAGGGGATGCCAAATATCTTAGAAGGTGCTTCAAGTATGGTACGTCCAATTGTTGTGCTTAAATCAACTTTAAAAATAACAGGTGGAAATGGGACAGAAGAATCCCCATATACATTGGGAGTATAAAAATTAATTATTTTTGTAGAACGATATAACAATAAAAAATACTATATAATGTTAAAAGTATAAAAAATTGTAAATACTAAAAATGTTTACAGTTTTTTTATTTCTAATTAGAATATTAGGGAAATTCCCTTGAAAAAAAACTGTTTTCGATATACAATAATGATAGAAAATAGGTGAATATATGAAAAAAACAATTGAAGACTTTAATTTGAAAAATAAAAGATTGCTTATTCGAGTTGATTTTAATGTTCCTATGAAAGATGGAAAGATTACAGATGATAACCGAATAAAGGAAAGTTTAAAGACAATAGAATATGCATTACATAATGAAGCGAAGATTATTTTATTATCTCATTTAGGAAGAGTAAAGGAAGAAAGTGATTTAGAAAAAACTGATTTACGTCCTGTTGCAACTCGACTTAGTGAATTGCTAGACAAAAAGGTGACATTTGTAGAAAGCACAAGGGGACCTATTGTAGAAGCAGCAATTCAAAATATGCAATCAGGAGATATCATTCTTCTACAAAATACGAGATATGAAGATTTATATGGAAAATTAGAAAGTACAAATGATGAAGAACTTGGAAGGTACTGGGCAAGTTTAGGGGATATCTTTATTAATGACGCCTTTGGGACAAGTCATAGAGCGCATGCTTCCAATGTCGGTATTGCTTCTCATCTTCCAAGTGGTTTGGGTTTCCTAGTGGAAAAGGAAGTAAATCAACTAGATATCGCACTTCATCATGAAAAACATCCTTATACCATTATATTAGGTGGAGCTAAAGTCAGTGATAAAGTAGGGGTCATCCAATCTTTAGGAGAGAAGGCCGATTATATTCTTATTGGTGGAGCTATGGCGTATACATTTTTAAAGGCAAAGGGAGTAGATGTTAAAGCCTCCCTAGTTGATACAGAAAGCCTTCCGTTTTGTGAGGCAATGTTAGAAAAATATAAAGATAAAATTGTTTTACCTATAGATAGTGTCAATGCGAAAGAAATTGCAGAAAAAGATGTCCATACTTGCGAAATAGATGCTTTTGATGAAAACGATATTGGTTTAGATATTGGACCCAAAACAGTTCAACGATTTAAAGAATACTTACAAAAAAGTGAATTAGTTGTGTGGAATGGAACGTTAGGTTATGCAGAATTGGAAGCATTTTCTTACGGAACGAAGGGAATTTTAGAAATACTAAAGGATATAGATGCGATTAAAATCATTGGTGGAGGAGACACTGCTGCATCTGTAATCTCCTTTGGATATAAGGAGTATATGACGCATATATCAACTGGTGGTGGAGCATCTTTAGAATTACTCGAGGGGAAAAAGTTACCAGGCATTGAAATTATTGAGGATAAAGATGAATAGTATGATTAAAAGAATTGAGAGTTTTCTTTTAATCTTCCTCTTTACAGCAATTGTATTATATTTTTCCTTAAAAGATAATTATGAAGAAATTATAGATCAAATTGTCCATATTAATAAATTCTACTTAGTATTAGCATTTGTATTAATTATTGCTTATTGGATATTTAAAGCCATCGTGATGCGAATTTCAACAAGAAAATTTAAGGAAGATTTTACTTTCTTTCATGCTTTACGATTAGTAGTAGAAACCAATTTCTTTCATGCGGTGACTCCCTTTTCAAGCGGAGGGCAACCCTATGAAATTTATTCTTTAACAAAACAAAAATTAAAAGTAACAGAAGCAACAAATGTATCTATACAAAATTTTATTGTATATCAAATTGCTCTTGTATTTTTAGGAACAACTGCTGTTATCTGTAATGCGTTTTTACACATTTTTCCAAATAATCGTTTTTTAGGCTATTTAGTAGCCGTTGGGTTTATAGCGAATCTAGCTGTGATTGTGATTTTATTTGTGATTAGTTTTACAAAAAAATTAAATCGCATTTTAGTTGATTTTGTTATTAAAGTTTTAAACAAAGTAAGAATTGTTAAAGATAAAGAAAAGACCATTGCTAAATTTAATCAATATTTGATAGATTTTAATGAAGGTGCGAAAATATTAGTAAAAGATAAAAAGAATTTTTGTTTTATGATTTTATGTAATTTCATAGCATTACTTCTTTTTTATCTTATTCCACTTGTCCTTTTATATGGAATTGGAGATATGGAAAGCATGAACGCTTATGAGTGTATTATTGCATCTGCTTATATTATGATGATTGGTTCTTTTGTTCCTATCCCTGGTGGAACTGGTGGGTTAGAATATGCCTTTGTTACTTTTTATTCTACCTTCATTACAGGCCCAATTTTAAATGCGATTATGCTCCTTTGGAGATTCATTACTTATTATTTTGGAATGATTGTAGGTGCGATTTTTCTAAACATAAAAAGAAAGAAGTGATAAGATGCGAGTAGGAATTTTTACGGATACTTATCCACCATTTATTAATGGTGTTTCAACAAGTATTGCAAGTCTGGAAAAAGCACTACGAAATGAAGGACATGAAGTCTTTATTGTTACCGTAAATCCGGACAATTTATCTTATCGTTATGAAAATGAAGAGCGAATCATACGTATTCCAGGAATTCCGATTGGAATTTATGATTATCGTTTGACAGGAATTTATCCTTTAAAAGCTATTTCTAAAATCAAAGAATGGCACCTAGATATTATTCATTCTCATACAGAATTTGGCATTGGAACATTTGCTCGTATTTTAGCGAAACAATTGGATATTCCCTTAGTACATACATACCATACAATGTATGAAGACTATATCCATTATATAACAAAAGGGCATTTTGATCGTTCTAGTAAGAAAATTGTAGAATATTTAACTATGTTTTATTGTGATAAAACAGCAAAAGAATTGATTGTTCCAAGTAGAAAAACTTATAATTTATTCAAAGAAAAATACCATGTAGAAAAGGAAGTGCGTATTGTACCAACCGGTCTTGAAGTAGAAAGGTTCTTTAAAGAAAAATTTAAAGAAAGTGATATATTAAATTTAAAAAAGGAACTAGGAATTAGTTCAAGTGATTTTATTATATTAACTGTTGGAAGACTAGCTGAGGAAAAAAATGTAGAATTACTTTTAAAAGCAGCCGAAAATATATCGAAAAAAGATAAAAGTATTAAACTAGTTATCGTAGGAAGCGGTCCAGATTATGAAAAGTTTATTACTTGGGTTGTGGAACGAAAATTAGAAAAGAATATCATTTTTACTAATGCAATTCCATGGGAAGAAATCCCTATGTATTATCAAATTGCAGATGTGTTTGCAACCGCCTCTAAGACAGAAACACAGGGATTAACCGTTTTAGAAGCCATGGCTTCTAGTAAGCCTGCAATTTGTATGAAAGATGATGCTTTTTTAGATGTTGTTGTTGATGATTTAAACGGGAAATTTTTTGAAAACCAAAATGAGTTTGAAGAGATTATATTTGCCCTAAAAAGGGATAGCAAAAAATTAGAGTCGATGGGTAAACAAGCGAGATATACATCAGAATCGCATTCCTTAAAACATTATGCATTAAATATATTAGATGTGTATCAGGAATGTTTAAGTCAGGAACAAACGAAGAAGTCATGGATAGAAAGAATAAAAGATAAATGGAAAAGGAAAAAGAATTAGGAGGGAGTTTATTATGTCAAAAAAGATAATCATTGCAAACATGAAGACAAAATCAAATTATAATGATATAAAAAAATATTTAAAAATACTAGAAGGAAGAGTCACATACCCTGGTGTTATTTTCATGCCTACAAGCTTGTATGCATCATATTTTATAGAAAAGGGATACAAAGTAGGGCTTCAAGATATCTTTTTTGAAAAAGAAGGTTCTTATACGGGTGAAATTTTACCATGTCAGGCAAAAAGTTTAGGAATTAAATATGTAATGGTAGGACATAGTGAACGTCGTGCGTATTCCAATGAAAGCAATCAAATTATTAATAAGAAGATAAGAAATGCCTTAGAGGAAAAAATGGGTGTTGTTTTATGTGTTGGCGAAACAAAAGAAGAAAGAGCATTAATGGAGACAAGAGAAGCAATTCGAAGACAACTTTTTACTGCATTAAAAGGCATTGATAATTTGAAAAATTTGATTATTGCTTATGAGCCGGTTTGGGCTATTGGAAGCGGCAAAATTCCATCAAAAAGAGAACTTGCAAAAACAGTTGATTTTATAAAAGAGTTTATTGCAGAAATAAAAGAGGGTGCGAAAGTAAAAGTAGTCTATGGTGGAAGCGTTCGTAGTAAAAGCTTGCCTATTTTTAATCAAATTGAGAATTTAGATGGTTATTTAATTGGTGGGGCTTCTTGTGATGCAGAAGAATTCCTAAAAATTATAGAACTTTGTGAGAATATAAAATAAAGAACGTTTTCTTCAAATGATGCCTATTTTAAATGAAAAATAGGTTTTTATTTATTTTCCTATTTGCAACATAAGGCAAGCGACAAGAAGTGACAAAAAAAGTACTTTAAAAACCACAAAAATTGTTGTATAATAAATCTATCATAGCAGTACTAAAGAAGGGAGAATATTATGATTAAGGTACTTATGATTGACGATAATGAAAGTTTAGTCAACATGGTAAAGGAGTATTTTTGTAGTAATAGTAGTGATGTTAGTATTGTTTTAAGTGCATCTGACGGGTTAGAAGGAATGAAAATGATAGAGGAAAATCAGGATGCCTATGATTTAATTCTGCTTGATTTGATTATGCCCAATAAAGATGGAATGTATGTTTTACGGGAAATGAGTAATAAAGGAATTGAGAAGGATGTTATTGTCTTAACGAGTTATAATGATCCTAAGGTTATCCGTGAAGTTTCTGAGTCACTTGCGAGCTATTTTATTTTAAAACCTTTTGATTTAGAAGATTTGGAATATAAGATTAAAAGCGTCATGAATAAAGAGCAAACGAAGAAGGAAGCGATTGATTTAAAATATGGAAACTTGCAACTTTCCATTACAAAAATTTTACATGAACTTGGGATTCCATCCCATATTAAAGGATATCAGTATATTCGAGAAGGCATAGGAATTGTTTATAATAAACCAGAGACAGTTGGTGGAATTACGAAGGAACTTTACCCTGAATTAGCGCAGAAGTTCGATACGACTGTATCAAGAGTGGAAAGAGCAATTAGACATGCAATTGAGGTAAGTTGGAATCGTGGTTCTTGGGATTTGATGGAAGAGATTTTTGGACATAGCGTAGATATCGATAGGGCGAAGCCAACAAATTCTGAATTTATTGTGACAATCGCAGATAAATTAAAGTTAGAGACAATGAAAGTGTAAATCATTGTTTTTTTTGAGAATAAAAAAGGAAATTGTTTATAATGCATGGTATAATAATAGTAAGGAGATGATACGATGAAGCCAATTGTTTTATGTATATTAGATGGTGTTGGAATGAGTGAAGAGGTGAGGGGGAATGCATTTAAGAATGCAGAAAAACCATTTTTAGAGTCATTATGGAAAAAATATCCGCATTGTCTTTTGGACGCGAGTGGAACAGAGGTTGGCTTACCAAAGGGACAGATGGGTAATAGTGAAGTAGGGCACATGAATATTGGGGCAGGAAGAATTGTTTATCAGCCATTAGAACTTATTAATCAAGAGATAAAAAATGGAACTTTTTTTCAAAATGAAAACATTTTAAAAGTTATTAAACATACAAAAGAAAAAAATTCAAAATTACACGTTATGGGGTTAATTAGTGATGGAGGAGTTCACTCTTCTATAGATCATTTGATGGCTGTTCTTGAAATGTGTAAAAAGCAAAATGTCGAAAAACTTTATCTTCATTTATTTACAGATGGCAGAGATGTTTTCCCTAGAAGTGCTTATAGCTATATTAGTATAGTGGAAGAAAAACTAAACGAAATTGGAATTGGTAAAATTGCCTCTATAACTGGCAGATATTATGCCATGGATCGAGACAATAATTACGATCGTTTAATGAAAGCTTATGATGTGATTGTAAATAATCAAGGAGAAGTGCACCCCTCTATTAAGGAGTATATAGAGAAGAGTTATAGTGAAGATATCACAGATGAATTTTTCCTTCCTGCTAAATTTGTAGAGGGAGGAAATGTAGAGGAAAATGATGGAATTATTGTTTTTAACTTTCGACGAGATCGTTTAAGAGAATTGTTTACAGCAATTACAAATCCCGATTTTAATGAAATGGAAGTTACAAGATTTAAAAATGTGAAAGTAGTCACAATGTTACCTGTTGTAGAATCTGTAAAGGCAATTCACGCTTTTGACAATCCAAACTTAGTTCATCTACTTGGAGAATATGTAAGTGAAAAAGGACTTAAGCAACTTCGAATTGCAGAAACAGAGAAATATGCGCATGTTACTTTCTTCTTTGATGGTGGAAAAGAAGAAGAGTATGCCAATGAAAAGAAGGTATTAATTCCGTCACCTAAAGTTGCCACTTATGATTTAAAGCCAGAAATGAGTGCATCAGAGGTAACAAATAGACTTTTAGAAGAATTAGATCATGACTATGATTTAGTTATTTTAAACTATGCGAATGGTGATATGGTTGGGCATACAGGAAGTTATGATGCTGCTAAGGAAGCTGTAGAATTTTTAGATGGTTGTGTTCATAAAATTTATGATAAAATTATGGAATTAGGAGGAACTCTTTTAGTAACGGCCGATCATGGAAACTGTGAAGAAATGATTGATTTAGAAGGAAATATAGTTACAAGTCATACAACAAATAAAGTTCCTTTTATTATTACACAGGAAAGATTGAGTTTAAAAGATGGAAAACTTTGCGATATTGCTCCAACTATTTTAGAAATCATGCAACTAGAAAAGCCAAAAGAGATGACAGGAGAAAGTCTTATCATAAAAAGGTAAAAGATGTTAGTTTCTTTGAAGAGAGCATGTTCCCACAGAAGAACGTATAGTTTTATAGTGAGAATTTTTTCTAAGACAGCAGTAAAAGGTAGATTTGCTATCTTTTTTCTAAAAAATGCTTTATAATGATAGTAGGTGAGAGTATGAAAGAACAGATTGTAGAAATATTAAGAGAAAGTAAAAAAGCCCTTTCAGTTCATGAAATCAATGATTTTATGAATTTGACAACGGTAGAGGAGTTTAAAGAACTTTTAAAGTGCTTAAATGAGATGGAAGATGCTTTAGAAATTTATAAAACGAATAAAGATAATTTCATGTTGTTTGAAAATAGTCATTTAAAGGTGGGAAAAGTGATTGCAAAAAAACAGGGGTATGCTTTTGTTGATGTAGAAAACGATGAGGACATTTTTATTCCACAATCCAATTTGAATGGGGCTATACATGGGGATAAGGTTATTGCAGAGATTACAGGGAAAACAGAGCGGGGCTTTGATGGGCGAATAGTAAAAGTAGTTGACCGTACATTGAAACAAGCTGTGGGCGAATTTTATTATCATAAAAAGACCCCTTGTGTAAAATTAGATGATGAAAAAGTACACTTAGAGTTAATTATAAAAAAAGATAAAACGATGGGTGCAATGGATGGACATAAAGTATTAGTAAAAATTACAAGACCATTAAAACCAAATACGTATGAGGGTGAGGTTCTTCGTATATTGGGCCATAAAAATGATCCAGGTGTTGATATTTTATCTATTGTTTTAAAGTATGGCATTCATGATTCTTTTTCAGAAGAAGTGATGAGGGAGGTCGATGCTTTACCAAACGAGGTATTAGAAAGTGAACTTGTTGGTAGGCGTGATTTACGAGATGAGATGATTTTTACAATTGATGGATCAAAAACAAAGGATATCGATGATGCAATTAGTTTAAAGAAATTAGAAAATGGAAACTATGAATTAGGTGTTCATATTGCCGATGTGAGTCATTATGTAAAAAAGGGAACAAAACTATATGAAGAAGCATTAGAAAGAGGGACAAGTGTTTATTTAGCAGATCGTGTTATTCCTATGCTTCCACACAAATTATCCAATGGAATTTGTTCTTTGAATCCAGGTGTTGATCGTTTAGCGCAGTCTTGTGTTATGGAAATTGATAAAAAAGGAAAAATCTTATCTTCAGAAATCTTTGAAAGTGTCATCTGTTCGCGTAAGCAGATGACTTATGAGAATGTTAATAAAATTTTAGAGGAAGATATTGTTCCAGAGGGATATGAGGAATTTGCGAGTACATTAAAAGAAATGGAAGAACTTGCTTCTATTTTAAGAAAGGAGAAAATCTCTAGAGGGTATATTGATTTTGAAATTGATGAACCAGAAATTGTTGTAAATGAAAAAGGGGAAGCGATTGATGTTGTATTACGTGAACGTGGCTTAGGAGAAAAACTGATTGAAGATTTTATGATTGCTGCAAATGAAGCAGTTGCTACAACGATTTATTTTATGGATTTGCCATTTGTTTACCGTATTCATGGAGAGCCAAGTGAAGAGAAAATTAGAAATTTCTTAGGTTTTATAGGAACATTAGGTTACACAATTACTGGGAAAGTAAAAGAAATTACTCCAAAAGAAATGCAGAGAATTCTAGAAGAGTTAAATGATAAAAAAGAGTTTTCTATGCTTTCTAATTTATTACTTCGAAGTATGCAAAAGGCAGTTTACGATACTGTAAATATTGGACATTTTGGGTTAGCAAGTAAATATTACACGCACTTTACATCCCCAATTCGACGTTTTCCAGATACGACAGTACACCGACTCCTCCGGACATATCTTTATGAACAACAATTAGATGTGAGTACGATACGAGCTTTAGAGCCAGAATTAAAGGAGATTGCTATGCATTCTTCTGAAATGGAAAGAACAGCTGTTTCTTGTGAGAGAGAAGTAGATGATATGAAGAAAGCGGAGTATATGGAGAAACATATTGGCGAAATATTTACTGGAATGATTAATACAGTTACGAACTTTGGCTTTTTCGTGGAACTTCCTAATTTGATTGAGGGACTTGTTCATGTTGATGATTTAACAGATGATCACTATTTATATGATGAAAATTTACAGAGTCTCATTGGAATTAAAAATAAAAGAGGATATCGGTTAGGGGATACGGTAGAAGTAATTGTAAAACGAGCTTCTAAAGAAGAGAAAATTGTTGATTTTGTTGTCGCTACTGATAAAAATAAAGAATTATATTTAAAGAAATAGGGGATTTATATGCGAAAATCACACTATATTAAGAGAGACAATAAAAAGAAGGTTTTGGGTCTTTGCATTACTATTTTAATTTTACTTTTTTTAAATGGATTGGCTTCTTTTTATGTCTTACATCATTCTAGTGGTACAGCTTTTGAAACAGGAGAACGAAAGCCTGTTATAATTCGACGAAAATTTTCTATGATTGCTGTTGGAGATGCCTTAATTCATGATGGGGTTTATAAAGATGCGAAAACGGATAAGAAAGATGAGAATGGTTACTCTGTCTATGACTTTAAATCTATGTTTACAGAGATGAAAGAGGTTATAGCGCCTTATGATTTAAAATTTTATAATCAAGAAACTATTATTGGTGGAAAAAGTATTGGACTATCTACTTATCCAGCATTTAATTCTCCCGATGAAATAGGACTTGATTTAATTGAAACAGGTTTTAATATTGTCAATTTGGCAACTAATCATACTTTAGATAGAGGGGAAAAAGCAATTCTTTACTCAAGAGAATTCTGGAAAAAACAAGATGTTCTTGCCATTGGAAGTTATGATTCTATAGAAGATCATGATAGAATTATTATTCAGGAACAAAATGGAATTAAGTATGCTATTTTAGGTTATACGACAGTTACGAATGGCCTAAAAGTCCCTAATGGAAAAGACTATTTACTAAATGTGTATGATGAAGAAAAGGTAAAGAAGGATATTGAAAAGGTAAGAGATAAGGTAGATGTTTTGCTTGTTTCTATGCATTGGGGTGTTGAATATACACATGCTCCAGTTGCTTCACAAAGAGAAATCGCTACTTATTTATCTTCTTTAGGAGTGGATATCATTATTGGTCATCATCCTCATGTAGTAGAACCAATTGAATATATAGGGGATACCCTTGTAATTTATTCGTTAGGTAACTTTATTTCTGCCCAAGAAGGGACAATGAAACGAGTAGGAATGGTTGTGGCCTTTGATGTTGAAAAAGAAACACGGGGAAAAGAAACAAAACTGAGTGTTACAAACGTTAAGGCGGATTTGCTATGGACACACCACCAAAACTACAAGAATTTTAAAGTAATTCCTTTTTCTCATCTCACAGATAGTGAATTGAAAAATCATGATTCGATATATGAAACATATAAAAAATATATATCAAAAGATGATAGAGTCCAAATTGGATTTATAGAGTAGGTGATAAAGTGATAGAAATAAATAATCGAAAAGCAAGATATGATTATGATATTTTAGAAACGGTGGAAGCAGGTATCGTTTTGACTGGAACAGAAATTAAGTCAATAAGAAATGGAAATGCAAATTTAAAAGATAGCTATGCTATTATTCGAAAAAATGAAGTTTATTTGCTTGGAATGCATATTAGTCCTTATAAAGAAGGAAACATTTTTAATCATGATGAAATGCGAACAAGAAAACTTTTGCTTCACAAGAAGGAAATTTTGAAGTTAAATAGTAAAATAACGATTGATGGTAATACATTAGTTCCTATAAAGTTATATTTTCATAAAAATCGTGCTAAAATTTTGCTTGGAATTGCAAGAGGTAAGAAAATATATGATAAAAGAGAAACAATAAAAAAACGGGATATGGAAAGGGAAATCAGAAAGGAATATAAATCTTTCTGATTTTTTTTGTCGTGTATGACGCTTAGTTAGAAGGTGGAAGTCCTATACACATGTAGGTATCGATGAAGTGTTAGAGAGCCTGGACGCATTGGAGGCTCTAGGCCTTGTCCATCAATGTAATTGATATCAAAATAAACAAGCTCAATCTCATTTTTTTCTTAACTTCACAGGGAAATTCTTAAAATAAAGAGAAAGCTAAAATGGGTGATAAGAATAAACTTTATAAAATTTCAACATTTAACGTATAAAATAATGGATAGTTTTCTATTAACAACCAGCAAATTCAGAAGGACTTTTTAACAGATTTAGAAGGTAATCCATATAATTATGTGTTAGCCACTGCAAATGTAGATGATAAGGCGCCGTGTTTGAATTATCAAATTTAGTTGACATCGATATACTATTTGGTGATAAAGGATATATTGGAAAGTTTATAGAAGAATTAAAACAAGAAAAAGGTATGCAATTATATGCATTAAAATGCAGTAACAGTAAAGATTTACTTCCCAAAAAATTCAGAAATTTAGTATCCCATTTAAAACGTCGAATAGAATCTACCTTTAATCAACTAATTGATTGCACAAGTAAATTCAAAAAGTATGTTAGGCCTTCAGACTACCTAAAAAATACGATTTCAGTGTTTTATTTTATTAACTTATTAAATGGTAATACCCATATCTCTGATATTTTATTTTTTAACTAGCGCAACACGCTATTATATATAATCATATCAACTTTTTGGACATATTAAAACTCGAACTAATAAATTTCAAAAGTCCGAGTTTGGTATCAATTTGGTGCCGTTGTCGTAGTTATCTACAACTTTTCCAAGACGATTGATATAAGAATCAATCATTGAATACATTATAATACTTTTTTGATATTTTTAAATACTTTCTGAAAATAAAATTTACAATCTATTTATTAATACTGAAAAAATGATATAATTAACTTAGAAATAATTGGAATTATCAATAATTTTGATTGTATAAGGGAGGGATTTTATGGCATCTGCAAGAATACATGAAGCTATTGCTAAAGAAATAAATAAAGAATATGATATGGATGAAACACTATTAAGAATCGGTACAGTTTCTCCAGATTGTTGGAGAAATGTGGAAACTGACTGTGGTGTTAAAGATAAATATTTAACCCATTTTTGGGATTTCAGAATAAAAGACGGGCAGGCAAACGATTATGATGAATTTTATTTTAAATATTATAATCAATTATCTAATCCATTTTATTTTGGGTATTTGATACATCTAATGGCAGATCAATATTGGAAAACATATGTTGATACGAAATATGAAGTCCAAGAAAACGGAATAAATGGTTTTAGATTAAAAGATGGAAGTTTTCACGACAATGAAAATTAGTTTGGATATTTTGAAGATATTAAATTACAAAAAATGTTAGCAAAAAAATATAATTTAAATTATCTTCCAACTGAAGTTAGTGATATTCCAAATTTTTCTTGCCAGATAGATGAACTAAATTTATCAGGACTCTTTGGATCAAACGGAACTTTAAGTTATATTAATAATGAATTGTCTCCTCAAGATGACAATCAAGAATCTCTAATATATGACCTAAACGATATTACAAATTCAATTCATGAAACAGCTGAATTTATAAAACAAGAGTTAAAAAGATTAAAAACTTTGAAAATAGCTTTAGATACAAAAGTTAAAATTGCAGTGGATATTGATGACACTTTATTATCCACTAAAGAATTAGAAATGTACTATTGGGACATATTTTTACAAGAAAATCCAGATATAGACCCTAATAAAGAATACAAATGGGGAGATCCAGAACTTGCAAAATTTTGGGGTGAGTATCGAGAAAAGATGATGTTCGGCAAAATTAAAGATGGTGCAACAGATTGTTTGGATGAATTAATAAAAAAAGAATATATAGTGGATTTACTTTCTGCTAGACCAATGGATAAATATGCTTCATTAAAGAAAAGGTTAGTAGAATACTTCGAAAATAATAATCTACATTATAATCATATTAATTTGGGTTTTTATTCAAAAGTTGAATTTCTAAAAGAACATAATTATGACTTATTAATTGATAATGATTTAAGGCATATTGAGGAAGCTAATTTGGTTGGAATAAGCACAATTTTATTTGGACCTTTTAATCCAAATTGTTCTGGTTATCAAACAGACAATTGGAATGAGGTGCCATCTATTATTGAAAAAATTCTTGAAGACAGAAAAAGGGAACACATTTAGGACAGATTGCATTGTTAAGCAGTCTGTTTTTTCATATTTAAAAAGATTTAGAAATACTTAAATTTTCTCGCTTTACCCCCTTGAAATTTCCATCAATATCGTATACACTTGAAGTGTAAGTGAAAAGTTTTTTTAGACTAATTTCATTTACAATCAACTTCCTTTCTATTTTTGGTTACATTGAGTATTTTTCTTTATGTTAATTCAATTATACCATAAATTAGAAAGGATTTTTTATTTTTGCTTAAATTCGGATTTTTATTGTCGGAAGATAATCTTTCGATTTTTTATTCTGTCTCAAAAGAAAAATCCCCAAAATTTATTTTTCAGGGAAAATTTCTGTATATTTTTAACATAATAAATTCTGATGCTTAAGACATTATCATAAATTAATCATAAAAATTTCTGAAAAAGAAAAAAATAAATTGTACGTCAAAAAAATATATGATATAATTTATAAGAAATGGGGATGTCTGGTTTCGACGGTTATATTGGAACTTAAATAGCAAGTCGAATGTACTCGTTACGTACGCAGAAAAATAAACGCAAATAAAATTAAAACTGTTTTCAGTAATATGTTCCGTACTAATGGAACTGTTGCTTTTGCCTAATTATAATAGGGTAACAGGCTCTTCTAAACTTTCTCTTATCGAAGTTTAGTTGGGTTCATAATAGATAGGATTGCTAAAGATAGGCTCGATATCTTTGGTGAAATTTAGAGCTTGCTAAAAAAATCGTTGTTTGTTACGAAATTTTTTTAGGACTTTTTTAACAAACTAAGCTTGTAGAGATTTATTTATCTAATATAATCGGACAGGAGTTCGAATCTCCTCATCTCCACCATTGAGCAATCTATTCTAACTTTTGTTAGATTTAAACATATAGTATCAACTTCAAAAGAAGTTGATTTTTTTCATTTAAGGAAAGAAAGGATAGATTTAGATGATTAAATTTAAAACAAAAGAATTACATTTTGATGAGAAATTAAAAAAGAAAATAGAATTTATATGCGATTTTTGTAATACGAAACCAACTATTATTAATGGAAGTATTAAAAACATAGAACATATAAATTTAAATTATATAGAGCCCCATAGAGTTATTATTAAAGGTATTACTTTTCTAGTTTTTAATTATTCTAAAACTATATATGTTGGAAGTCTAGCAAATTCCCTAGAAATAAAAGATTTAGAAAGTTTTATTAAGTCATTAGATTAAATGTATTAAAATCTAATCAACTTCTCTTAAAATGTTACTATTCACAGCCGTTTTGAATTCAACAATCTCTTATTTAAAAGGAGTTTTAAGAAATATGCTCGAATTAATTTCACTTAAAATTGTGTAAAAAGTCGCATTTACAGTTATTTTTATTCAGTAATTTCAATAAAACTAGTGTAAATACAATAAAAATCAACTGTGAATAGACCATCACGCCTTAATGGCACCACTATAAACGAAAACTAAATAAGGTTCTCGTTTTTTTCATGATTTTCGTTTAAAATATAGTTGTACAACGAAGGGCGAATGTAACTTGGATCTAAGAGACCGCTGAATAGACTGCTCGTTTATCTTCTTCCTTGAACCACATTTTGTCTATAGCTTAAGCTAAAAGGACGTATAGTAGAATAATAGTAATAGAAGATATTGTTGTATGTAAGTTATATTATAAAAGGAGGTCATGAAATGAATGTAATTTATAAAAGTTGTTGTGGGATTGATGTGCATAAAATGAAACTAGTTGCTTGTTTAAAAAAAGGCAATAAACAAGAAATTAAAGAATTTGGTGCAGAAACAAAAGATATTAAGGAGATGGCAGATTGGTTAATATCGAAAAAATGTGAAATGATTGCAATGGAAAGTACGGCAAGCTATTGGAAACTACTTGTAAATATATTTGAAACAAAAGGATTAGATTTTATAATAATTAATGCAAAGGAATATAAAAATGTACCTGGAAGAAAAACAGATGTTGCTGATTCAGAATGGATAGCTGATTTATTAAGACATGGACTATTAAAAGCAAGTTATATCCCAACAAGAGACCAGAGAGAATTAAGAGAAGCAACTAGATATAGAAAAAGTATTACGGAAGAAAGAGCACGTGCATTAAATAGATTGCAAAAAATGTTAGAAGGAGCAAATATAAAAATAACCTCTATACTTGCTAACGTAACAGGAAAAACATGTATGAATTTGATAGAGTATGTATTAGATAATGATGATGATATTACGGAAGAAAGAGCGAGAGTTTTAGTTACTACTAGAATTAATGCAAGGTTAGATGAAATAGTGACTGCAATGGAAGGAATAGTTACTCCTTTTCAAAAAATAATGATGAAAGAGGTAATTAAACGTATTAATGAACTAACAGACAGAATTGAGGATATGAATAAAATAATTGAGAAATACATGGAAGAATATAAGAATAATTTAGAAAAGTTACAAACAATTCCAGGTATAGGAGAAACCAGTGCCCAAATTATTTTAGCTGAAATAGGACAAGATATGAGTATATTTCCAAGCGAAGGACATATTTCATCATGGGCAGGAGTTAGTCCAGTAAATAATGAAAGTGCTGGAAAAAGAAGAAGTGGAAAAACACGAAAAGGAAATAAAATTCTAAAATCGACCTTAGCTCAGTGTGCAAAAGCAGCATCAAAAAATAAGGATACATTCTTTTATGCACAGTACCAAAGAATAACAGTAAGAAGAGGAAAAAATAGAGCCACACTCGCAGTAGCTCATTCCATGTTAATATCAATTTATTATATACTTAGAGATAATGTAGAATTTATAGATTTAGGAGCAAATTTTTATAATCAATTTAATACGGAAAAAAGATTAATTCATATTTGAAGAAATTAAAAAAATTAGGTTACGAGATTCAAAGAGAAAATCAAAATCTAATTCCACAAATCATTTAAATTATAATACAAATAAAATAATTATGCAAGTTCTTTGAAAAATAATTCTTCAATTCGCAAAATTAAAAAAATAATCAATAAATAAGTGAAAAACACCTAATC
>CAPHZB010000028.1 GCA_948629335.1 uncultured Bacilli bacterium | reverse complement strand
GACAAGTAACAGTAGAGAATGCATTAGATAATTTATATAGTAAAGCAAACTATGGAGATGCAACAGCAGGAGATATATTAAAAGGAAAGAAAGCCTTAGTAGGAGGGAAAGAGGTAGTAGGAACATTTACATGTCCGACCCTTGCAAGTCTTACTCCTGGAGATGCAACACCAGAAGATATAATAGATGGAAAGATAGCTTGGGTGAATGGGAATAGAATAGTTGGAACATATAATCCACCAACGCCAACGCCAACGCCTCCAATGCTTTCCTTAGCAGAAAAAGTTGCCTTAGGTGATTATATAAGATATACACCAATTAAAACTTCTTATACAGTATCCAAGGAAGATACAGCATACAAAGAAGATCAAATAATTGATCCAAGTGAGTTAAATTTATGGAGGGTTATTCGAAAAAATACAAATGGAACAGTAGATATAGTATCAGAAAATGTATCTAGTAAAGGTGTAATAATTGGTAATTCAAATTCTGACAATGCACTTCAAGCATATAAAAATTACATAGGAACGCTAAATAAGATAGCAAAACAATATGAAACAGAAGGGATAACAGTTGGTTCAAGACATATAGGCTATGGTGGTGGTGTTCCTTATTTAGACAAGGTAATAAGTACAGGAAATCCAGATGATGGATATAAAGAAGATTTGCAATTATTAACAGAATCAATTGGAAGTTTTGGGAAAAAAAGAGGGCTCACCTATTGGTTAGCCTCTCGGGCCAGTATGTATGGTTCAGGCGATTATAGCTTTAGGGTAATGACAATTCAAAGTGGTGGATATGTTGAAGAATTGGATAAATATACTGATACTGATGCTGATATTGTTTATGATGACTATCCACTTAATTTATCCTATGATGTTCCTGCACAATATGGAGGAAGATCACCTAGTGTTCGTCCAATTGTAGTTTTGAGATCAACTTTAAATATCACAAGTGGAAAGGGTACAGAGAATTCGCCATATACCTTAGGAACGTAGAAATAATTATTTCTTTGTTGTATTTGATAGGAATAATATATAAAACATACAGAAGGTGAGGGAGAGAATGAAAAAAAGAAAACAAGATAAAATCATAGTAGGAACAGAAATACTATTATTATGTATGATAATAGGAGTAATAGGAACAAATGCAGCAAGTATCATACCTCCATCTAATCAGGTAAGCTATAATAAGAACAGCCAAACAACAGTACAATCAGCAGTCAATGATTTATATACAAAGTTATCATATGGAGATGCTGCGTCAAATGAAATCGTAAGTGGAAAGACAGCATTAGTCGGAGGAAAACAAGTTGTAGGAACATATACTTGTCCAAGTGTAGCGAGTCAGACCCCTGGAGATGCAACACCAGAAGATATAACTGAAGGTAAAATAGCATGGGTAAATGGAAATAAAATAGTTGGGACAAGAACAACATTAGCAAATAAGGTAGAGATAGGAGACTACATCCGTTATACGCCTATCAAAAAAGATTATATAGTTTTAACATCAGAATCAGGGTATAAGTATGATCAAACTATTCCTATATCTGGATCTCGATGGTTGGTTTTAAATAAAACTTCTAATGGTACAGTAGAAATAGTGCTAGCTACTAATGTTGGTAATAGTTTAATTTTTGGTGGTGATTCAGTTTTTGCTAAAAAGACTGCATATAAAAATTATATAGGAGTATTAAATAATATAGCAAAACAGTATGAAAACCCAGAATATACAATATCTTCAAGGTCTATAGGATATGATCGTGCACTAGAAAAAGAATATTTAACAGATACAGAAATAGATAATGGTTCTGGTATTGGGTATCAAAAAGATGAAAGTTTGTTAAATAAAGCTTTGGGTACATCTGATAAAGACTTAATGGGAGAGTTTTATTGGCTAGCTTCACGTTCCACTGGTAATGTCGATAAAGGATACTTTTATGTACATTATATGGGGCATCTAGGTAGCAATTTGAGTTATACTCCTTTGAGTACACCTTTATCAGGGGGCTTTATATCTCAAAGTTCTAGCGAAGGAGAGCATTATGCCAGAGCTATTTCTGTTGTGGAATTAAAATCAACTTTAAAAATTACTGGAGGAAATGGGACAAAAGGTTCTCCATACACCCTTGGAACATAGAAAATACAAAAAGCTTAAGAGGACAGTTTACTCTTAAGTTTTCTTATGTAATAAACGATTAAGATAAGGATTGGAATTCCTAGTAGAAATATATAAGTATATATTGGAAATTCCTTTACTGTGAAATTTACAAATATAGTATTATTTCTCCATAAAATCCTACTTAAAAATAGTACAACGATTGGATATATATATGGTAAATAAACTTTTACTTTTTCTACTTTTTTACCAAATAAGAATGTTGTTGTTTTTAAGCAGTAAAATAAACAAAACGAGATCATCATAAATAAACAAAGAAGCCACTGAATTGCTAAAATACTTTCTGTTCTTTGAATAAATCCACCCACTTGAATACGCCTTAACATTTGATAATCAGGGTACTGATAAAGGAGCGCTAAATCAATACCTAAGACACCTACTACATTTGTAATTGCTAAAAATGTAATACATGAAACCCCTAGAAAAGTAAGAAGCACTTTTTTGTTTATCTTTTTTTCAGCTACATCATCTCGGGGGATAATTAGTAAAATGAATAATGGCATGGCTGTGTAAGAAATAAAACCAAGTGCTCCAATTAGAGGATTTGTGATTCCATTTTCTAGAAAAGGAAGTAAATTTGTATAATCAAATGCTGGAATTAGTCCGATGATGCTAAATATATACAGTATAATAGATACTATAAATAGAATAATACTTACACGTGATATCGTTCTAAGTCCTTTTGTAAGTAAATAAATGATTGGAATTAAAATCATTGCCCCAATAATATATGATGGGGTTTTATATAAGTATTCTGAAGAGATAAAATTAATAATATCATAGAATAACACCGTAGAATATGCAAAGACAAAAAGAAGTAACACAAAACTAATAATTTTTCCTAAAAAATTTCCCATAACTTTAGTAATAATTTCATGAATGTGTTTTTTTGTATCAATTGTAGAAAGTTTTAGATAGATGCATACAGGAATGATTCCCATTAACATACCTAAAAGAGCACTTAGCCAAGAGTCAACTTTTCCATAAAAGATGACACAATTGATACCTATACCTATAAATGAGGCACGAATAAAGAAATAAATGAGTGTAGCAATTTCTAAATATTGTAATTTATCTTTCATATTAATTCTCCTTAATTCCAGATTCAGTAGAGCCTTTAAATTCTAATCGAATATCTACATCATAAGAAATATCTAAGTCTTTGAATCCTTCTTCATTCCAGTCATTTTCTACTGTTTTAAATACTTGAGGATGAAATTTGTAAATTAAATTTCCAAATCCAAAGGAATCTGTTTCAAACTTTTTAGTAACAGCTACTGCTTTTTTCATTAATCGTTTTACTTCTTCATTTGCCTTTTCTTCTAAAGAAAGAATATTTTTCTCATCTTCTAAATTTAGTTTACAATTGCTTTCTTGAAGAGAACCTTTTCCCTTTACTTTCACTAAAATATGTGGTTTCCCATTTTTAATAGATACTTGTCTACTTGTTTTAAGATTTTGAACTTCAATTTCTGCTTTTCCTCCACTACAATTACAATTTAAAAGAAGTTCTCCAATATCGTTATTAATAACATTAATTCCTTGGCTTTCTTCATCGTTTGTAATATGAACTAGTTTATCTTTTTTAAAAAGAGCTAGGGCTGACAATTGTAAATAAGCTTTTGGAGTTGTATTCTGAAGGCTTTCTTCGGTCTTCCCTTTTTTAGCGTTCCCTTTTAATTCAATGGTTGCTAAAACGGGTTCTGCTCCCTTTTTAACTAAGTTTTCTACAAAGCTACTATAAGGAATTGTTGAAGTAACTGCTTGCGATTCTCTTGAGAAACTAATAGCAGTGGAAATACTTTGTGCAGGGAAGGATTCCAGAGGGCTTACTATTTCTAAAATATCTTTTGCTTCTGCGTCTTTTGCCATAATGAGATAAAATCTTTTTACGGATTCAGGATCGCGGAGAAGATAATCTAAACTATCAATTAGTCCCTCTTTGGCTAGAGATTCAGAAACGACAATAAAAGATAAGTGTCCAATATAAATATTCTTTGGGCTAATAATGTCAATTTCTCTTAGTGCTTCACTAATTGTTCTTCCTTTCCCTTCATAGACAATGGATTGTGATTCTCCTTCTTTAGAGCTGACCTGCGCTTGTTTGGAATTCGCAATCAAAAGACTCACTTCATATTGATCATCTTTATAGTTGATGGACATGCCTGTTGCAATGGCAAGCGTATTTAATTCATTATAGTTATAACATCCTGTGAGTAGAAAACAACATAAACTTATAAAAAATAACTTAATTTTCATCTCTATCCCTCAATCTTGTTTGGTTTGATTTTGTTAAATATGGTGGTCTTTTACTTAATTTGAATCGTGGAAATTTGACAATAGCATCTTTTTCTGCCTCTAAATTAAATGGGGCAATAGGAGCTAGATAAGGAACACCGTTGTATTCTAGACTACAAAGTTTAATGATAAATAATAAAAATACTGCGACAAAACCAATAATACCCATGCTACATGAGAATAAAACAACAATGATTCTCCACCAACGAATTCCATTCACCATATCAATATCTGTAAATAAGAGTCCGCTAATAGAAGTGACACCGATAATAATGATAACAATCGGTGATACAATTCCAGCAGTAACAGCGGCCTCGCCAAGAACCAAGGCACCTACAATACCGATAGAACTTCCTGAAGCATTTGGTATTCGAATATCACTTTCTCTAAGAAGCTCAAAAGTGACAATCATCATGAGTGTTTCTACTGCTGTTGGAAAGGGAACTCCTTCCCGCTGAACGGCCAGGGAAATGAGGAGTTCATTTGGAATAATTTCTTGATTGAATGTCGTAAGAGCAACATATAACCCAGGAAGAAAGATGGTTAAAAAGAAGGAAAATGTTCTTAAAATTCTTACAAAAGTAACATTGATTGGTTTTTGATATTCATCTTCTGGAGTATGCATAAAGTCAATTAGTAGCCCAGGAATAATCAAGGCATAAGGACTATTTTCTACTAAGATAACAGCTTTTCCTTCTAAAATGGACATGGACGCTAAATCGGGACGTTCTGTACTGATAAATTGTGGGAAGAAAGATCGTTTTCCTTTTAATAGGAATTCTCGAATATACCCACTATCTAAAATTCCATCAATATCGATTTTTTTTAGATCATGCATGATTCGTTCAATAAGATTTGGGTCAACTACATCTTTTAAGTAAGAAACTGTTACTTTGCTTTGTGTTCTTCTACCAATTTTGATTTCTTCCATCCATAAATTTTTATCTTTAATTCGTTTTCGAATCAACCCTAAATTTACATTGTGGTTTTCAGTAAAACTATCTTTCGGTCCTCTTACAACGGCCTCACTTGATGATTCTTGGACACCACGATCTAATGTGGTTTTTGTTTCAATCGCAAGAGCTTTTTTCTCTCCTTCTACAAAGATACAAGTATATCCACCCGATAAAAGATAAAAGAGTTCTTCTTTTTTCTGAACGACTTTTAAATGGCTATTTGGAATCGTATTTTCCAAAGAATCAAAGATTTCATCAAAAAAAGGTTTCTTTTTTTCTTTTATATAACTACTGATATCCTTCATAAAGAAGTTACTAATTTTATCATCACTAGCGACACTTTCTAAATAAATGTAGCCAATTTTTTCACCGTTGATTTCTATTTTTCTTTTGACAATATCAGCACTATTTCCATAACTTTCTTCAATAAATTTAAAATTACTATCAATTTTTCTTTTAATATGATCCATAATTCACCTTCTACTTCCTTGTTATTATTGACAAAATAAATAAAACTATGTATCTTCTCAAATGAAAAGTTTTTTTGTATAATTAAAATGGTGTTTAATATGAAAGAAAAAATTAAAATTTATGCACTTGATTCTGAAGGAAGAGGTATTGGAAAACTTAATGGAAAAGTGGTTTTTGTGCCTAATGCTTTAGTTGGTGAAACGGTTTATATTGAATTGATAAAGGAAAAGAGAAAATATAGTGTTGGAAGAATTATCTCCTATTTAGAAAAAAGTCAAAAACGTGTACATCCGATTTGCCCTCTTTTTGGCATTTGTGGTGGATGTGACATTATGCATATGTCTTATGAGGAACAATTGTATTTTAAGGAAGGTAAGGTAAAAAATGTATTGGGTGATTTAATAGATACAGATTTAATAAATAAAATTGTATATGATAATAATTTGTATTATAGAAACAAAGTGACTTTTAAAGTAGATGAAAAGATAGGTTTTTATGAAAAAGATTCTCATAGAATTGTTTCTGTTGCTACTTGTTTTTTGATTTCAGAAAAGATGAACCAGATTTTAAAAGAGATTCATAAAAAGATTCCATTATCCTTTTTAGAGGAAGTAATGATTCGAGAGGGAAAGTATACAAAAGAGGTGATGGTCTATTTAAAGGGAAAGAATATGAATTTTGATTTTACTTTTTTAAAAGAATTTGTAACTACTTTTCTTTTTGATGATGGTAATGTTCATATTTTATGGGGAGATGGTTTTATTCATGAAAAACTAGAACAATATACATATAAGATATCTCCACTTTCTTTTTTTCAAGTAAATACAGATGGCGCTATAAAGTTATATAATGTTGTAAAAAGTTATATAGAAGAAGGAGAAACTGTTTTAGATTTATATTGTGGGACAGGCTCTATTGGTATTTTTCTAAGTGATAAGATAAAATCCTTATATGGTGTTGAACTTTGTAAAAGTGCAGTAGAAGATGCCTTTGAAAATAAAAAAAAGAATCAATTACAGAATGCCCATTTTTCTTGCTTAAATACCTCCTTATTTCATGAAAAATTAGATAAATTTTCTACTGTTATTGTTGATCCACCAAGGAGTGGGTTAGATAAACATACGAAGGAACATTTACTTAAAGAAAAAGTTCCTAAGATTATTTATGTATCTTGTGATTTAATGACTTTGAAAAGAGATTTAGAAGTCCTTTTAAAGCAGTATAAAGTGGAATCCATTACACCTGTTGATATGTTTCCAAATACTTATCATGTGGAATGTGTATGCGTGTTAAATAGGCGATAAATCCATATAAATACTGGGAGAATCAACTATTCAGTAGGGGTCAAAAAAATGGTAAAAAAACGATAAAAAATTGATATTTTTACTAATTTTTGAAAAAATTATTGTGGAGGTTGTCTGTGGAGAATATGTTTCATCATACCACCCTAACTGGTATGTGTTGACTAGTTGAATTTGGAATAATAATAAATGGATAGTGGAATTTAAAAATAAGTTAATAAGAGAAAAAGAAGATACTGTTCTTATTGATGACTTATTATTGAAATTATTAAAAGATAAAAGCAAATAATTGATAACATACTTTGAACTGATTATAATGGTCAGTTCTTTTTTATGCCCATACATAGCCATTTTATTTTTATAGAGTGGCTAGAGTTTAAAGAAAGGAGGAAAATGTATATGTCGCTATGCAAAATTATTGCAGTGGCAAATCAAAAAGGTGGAGTGGGCAAAATCACCACAATTCAAAGGATAAAATTATTTACTTTTTAACGAATAAATATTATAATTTTAGTTAGAAAGGAAATAAAACTTATGAATTATTATGATAAAATTTTAAAAATTGTTGAAAAAAATAATGGCTATATTACAACTAAAGAAGTTGTAAAAAATGGAATCAATAAAACCTTTTTAACAAATATGGTTAACAAAGGAATTTTAGTCAGGATTTCAAGAGGTTACTATGGACTACCAGACTATATAGAAGATGAATATTATAAAATTGCTTCTAAAAGTAAATGTGTCAGATTTTCAATGGCAACTGCACTTTATCTTCACAATTTATCTGATCGTACACCATTAGTATATAATGTTACTTTGCCTTTTGGATATAGTGGAGTATTACAAAAAGAAAAAAATGTAATTCCTAATTTTGTAAAAAGGGAACTACTTGATTTAGGTGTTGTAGAAATAATTTCACCTTTTGGAATGAAAATTAAAGTTTATGATATTGAAAGAACAATATGCGATATTATTAAAAATAAAAATAAAATGGATGCTGAGATTTTTTCTAAAGCATTAAAAGATTATGCCAAAAGTAAAAATAAAAATTTAAGTAGACTTACTAAATATGCAAAAGCAATGAATATAGAAAAAAAGGTAAGTGGATATATGGAGGTTTTATTGTAGTGAATAAAGATAAATTAAAAAGTATCATTTCAAAAAAAGTAAATGGCGATAACAATTTGTCAGCTCAACTATATCAAATGTATTTCTTTGAACATATTTTAGATAGACTTTCTAAAAGTAAATATAAGCATAATATTATTTTAAAAGGTGGACTTCTGCTATCTTCAATTATAGGAGTAGACGTGCGAACAACTAAAGATATGGATGCAACTCTAAAAGGCTTGCCACTAGAAAGAGAAAAAGTAACACAAATAGTAAGTGATATATTAAGTATAGATTTAGCTGATGAAATAGACTTTAAAATAGAAGATGTCAAAGATATACGACAAGAAAGTGAATATGGTGGATTCAAGATAAATATATTAGCCACTATGTCAACATTAAAAGTATATTTAGCAATAGAACTAACAACAGGCGATAAAATAACCCCAAGAGAAATAGAATATAACTATAATTGCTATTTTGAAGATAGAAAAATACCAATACTCGCATATACACTTGAAACTGTCATAGCAGAAAAGTATCAGACAATTATTGATAGAGATATTTATAATACTCGAATGAAAGACTTTTATGATGTTTATATTCTAATCGAAGAAAATAAAGAAAAAATAAATTTTAAGAATTTAGTTATGGCAATAAAAAATACATTTAAAAATAGGGAAACAGAATTAAATATAGAGGAAATTAGAGAACAAATAAGCAATATGAAAACTAGTGAATAACTAATAAAATTATGGGAAAAGTATCAAATTACTTCGCCGTATTCTAGTGATATATCTTTTGATAGTCTATTTGAATCATTGAGTTTTATAACCAATATAGTAGATAGTGAAGTTATAGTTGTGTAATTATAACTCTTCCTTGTAGTTCCTATGCAAAATTTAATCATGATAGAAGTAGAAAAATGATATATTCATAATGAACATTGTACCTAATATGTTTGTATATTATGACATAGTCAGTTATACCTAAACATGTAGATTTGAATTATTCATGACATACATTCTAGTCATGTGGAATGTGTGTCATTGCTTAGTCTAAAGAAAGACAGAAAAATGAGTAAATTATCGATTCTTTTACTAATTTTTGAAAAAAATATTATAGAGGTTGTCTTTGGAGAATATGTTTCATCATACGACCCTAACTGGTATGTGCCCGCTAGTTGAAATAAAGGAAAAAATAGGGAGGTTTTGTGTTATGAATGAGTTATTAATAAAAGAAAGTTTAAAAATTGAAAATATGATTTTTGAAGTAAGAGGTAAACAAGTCATTTTATCTTCTGATGTTGCGAAATTATATAAAACAGAAACAAGAATTATAAATCAAACAATTAAAAGAAATATTATGAGATTTCCAGAATCATTTTGTTTTCAATTAAATACGGAAGAAATGGTTAACTTGAAATCACAATTTGTGATCTCAAGTTTAAGAAATGAATTTGTGCATGGTGGACCGAGATATTTACCATATGTATTAACTGAACAAGGAATAATGATGTTATCTGGGCTTCTTAAAAGTGACATTGCAGTCAAGGTTAACGTTCAAATTATTGATGCATTTGTTGCTATGAGACAGTATATTTCAGATACATTAGTAAATCAAAATTTTATAAATAGTTTAGTATATAAGCATGATGAAGAAATAAAATTACTAAAAGATTCTTTTGATAAATTACAAGAAAATAAAAAAGCGAATGCGATATTCTTTGATGGTCAGATTTATGATGCTTACTCATTACTATGAGACATTTTAAATGACGCAAAAAAGGGAATTATTATTGATAATTATGCAGTTAAAGAATTATTGGATATTTTAAAGGAAATAGATATCAAGATAATAATTTATTCTGCAAATATGAATGAAACATTAATCAAAAAGTATATGAATCAGTATCATAATGTCGAACTTTTTCCTAATAATAAATTTCATGATAGATTTATTATTGTAGATAAGAAAATTATATATCATTGTGGCAGTAGTTTTAAAGATTTAGGTAAAAAATGTTTTGCCATTAATAGAATTGAAAGTGATAAAATTTTAAATGATGTCTTAAATGAAATAAACAAGTAATATTTGTAGCTTATACTAATAATATTTTGATGTATTCATAATGTATATTCTAGTCATGTGGAATGTGTATGCATGTTAAATAGGCGATAAAACCTTATAGATAAAGGAAAAATTAACTATTCAGTTGGGTAAAAAATGATAAAAAACGAGTAAATTGTTGATGTTTTTACCAATTTTTGAAAAATTTTATATTCCATAACTAATTGAGTTTATAAAGAAATTAACTTATAATATAGATGTGGGAATGAAAGGAGGATTTAAAAACATCTGATAATAATAAAATAAAAACAATTTTTAGTACTTGATTTTGATAAGCAATTGACAAGAAAGTTTTTCTTGAAAAGATGGGATATGGTACATAAGTTGTTTTGTGTAATATTTAGGATAAAAAAGTGAATAAGAAACGGAGGATTTATGGGTAGTAAAATTACAGGGAAAGAATACCAATTGAGCAAGATATTCAGCAAAGAATTTGATTATTATATTCCAGTATATCAAAGACCTTATGCTTGGACAGAAGAAGAAACAGAAACTCTATTTGATGATTTAATTGATTTCTTTAAAAAAGAACCTAATGATAATTACTTTTTGGGTAGCATCGTTTTAGTTAAGGAGGATGAAAAACCTCATGCAGAAGTTATCGACGGTCAACAAAGGCTTACCACATTGACAATTTTGTTGGCTGTAATTACATCATATCTTTCTGGGGATAATAGAAGTAATTGTAGTAAATATCTAAGTGAACCAGGTAATGAATTAGAGGGGTTAGCTCCACAACCAAGATTACATCTACGTCCGAGGGACCAAGATTTTTTTAATAAGTATATCCAAAAGATCAAATTAGATGATTTGCTTTCATTGGATGAGGAAGCTCTTGATAATGAATCAAAGAGGCATATTAGAGCGAATTGTGGTTTATTGAAAAAGAAAATGGAAGCAGAGTTTTCAAAAGATAGTAATAGGGTAGCGGATTTCTGCAAATTTGTAGTTACCCGTTGTTATCTTGTTGTGGTATATACAGCAAGCCAGCAATCTGCATTTAGGATTTTTTCTGTTATGAATAGTAGAGGGTTAAATCTTATGCCTATAGATATTATTAAATCAGATATTATTGGTCAGATTCCTGAAGAGGAACAAAAAGAATATACCGACAAATGGGAAGATTTAGAAGTACAAACAACGCGCGCTGGATTTAATGATGTTTTTACACATACAAGAATGATATTTGCGAAGACAAAGGCAAAACAGAATTTATTAGAAGAATTTAGGGAACATGTCTTACAACAAGCTACACCTAAGCAGTTAATCGATGAGATTTTAGAACCTTATGCAGAAGCTTATACAATTCTTGTGAATAAGAAATATGTTGCAACTAAAAATGCAGAACAAGTAAATCAATATTTATTTTGGTTGAATAAGATTGATAATTCAGATTGGATGCCATCAGCGATAAAGTTTATGGCAGAACATAAAAATGAACCAGATTATATTTTGTGGTTTATAAAAAAATTGGAGAGATTAGCTTCTTTTCTGCACATAACAGCCAAAGATGTTAATCATAGAATCGAAAGATATAAGTTATTATTAGAGGAAATGGAACACAATCCTCATCACAGTATAGATGATCCATTAACAACTATTGAACTTACAAATAAAGAAAAGAAAGAATTTATAAGTGCTTTAGATGGGGAAGTATATAATCTTACAGGAATAAGGCGTAACTTTGTGATTCTTAGATTGAATGAATTTGTAAGTGATGGTGCTGCAAAATTTGATTTTGAACCTAACGTATTGACGATAGAACATGTACTTCCACAAACAGTTGCCCCAGAATCTATGTGGGTAAAATTATGGCCAGATGTAAGTGATAGAGAAAAATGGTTAAATAGAATTGCTAATTTAGTACCATTAACGAGGAAGAAAAACGCAGAGGCACAGAACTATGATTTTGATAAGAAGAAAGAAAAATATTTTACAGGAAAGAATGGAACGACAACTTATCCTTTGACTACACAGGTAATAAGTCAGAATACATGGACGCCAGAGATTGTTAGCGAACGTCAAAAAAAACTCCTAAATCATTTTAAAACAGGTTGGGATTTGAGTTATGTAGAAGTTGTAGATAATAAAGATATACAAGATAGGGATGAAGATTTATTCTATATAAAAAATAAGAGAGGCGCTAATGCAATTGGATATACTAGTGATGATGGTTTCATCGTTATGGCTGATAGTAATCTTTCTGATGAAATTGTAGATATTTTTGAAGCTAATTATCCTAATGCATATAGACTTAGACAGAAACTCTGCAATGATGGTACTATAATAGATAATGTTTTTCAAGTGGATTATGAATTTGATAGTATTTCACTTGCTGCATCGGTTATTTTAGGTAGAAATGCAAGTGGTCAAAAAGAGTGGGTTGATGCAAACGGTATTGCGTATGATGAAAGGATAAACACGATAGCAAATAGTGGGGAGTTTAATATTGATGATGAGAGCACGTATACAACAATAAAAGTGGGATTGCTTGCTTTTGAACTATTTAAAAAAATATTTGAACTTGGAAATATCACAGAAGATGAAATAGAAAAATTGAAAGAAAAAGAGTATTCAGGGCAACTATTTAGTAAAACAAATTACCCTGTTTTAGCAAACAATAGAGAAGATAATCGAGGTAGTAGTAACGTAATCCGATATAGGAAAGAGCCACTTGTCTATAAGGATAAGAATCTCTATTTTACAACGCAGTGGTATGTAGCAAATAGAAATGATGTAATTGCCTGGTATAGAAATCATTTATAAGGTATATGGTGTATAGAACAGGTATTATCAGATGATGTCATAGAACATGGAGTTTATAAAAAAGGCTTTTATTTTAAAAAATGAAATTCATATGTAATCATTTAAAAGACTATTTAGCTTTAAAATAGAATAAAAATCAATTTTCGTATGTTTTCGTTAAGACTAAAAAGGTGTTTTACAAAGAATATAATTTATGATATAATCTACTAAATATCGTTGGTAAACAGGAAAGTAGGAAAAAAATGAATGTTATTGAAAGAGTAATTGCTTATAAAAAAAGGTATCCTAAAACAATCGCATGGAGATTAAAAGGCCATGCGAAAGTAGTTGAAAAACATTTGAATCCGGGAGAAGAAGTTCTTTATGCCTTTGCAGGGCAGAAGAACGATAAATTTTATGATATATGGACCACTTGTGTTGTAGCACTTACAAATAAAAGAATCATTATTGCACAGAAAAGGGTAATATTTGGGTATTTTTTTACTTCTATTACACCAGATTTATATAATGATTTGAAAGTTGTAACAGGCTTAATATGGGGAAAGATATGTATTGATACAGTAAAAGAAGTTGTGGTATTTTCAAATATTGATAAGAATTCATTAAATGACATTGAAACGAATATTACAGAGTATATGATGAAAGAGAAAAAAGAGTATGGAAAAAATGATGAGGGTGTTTAAACGAACATACCTTTTTTTAAACTTCAAATATAAAGTGGAAATAAAAGGAAAAGAAAAATGGAGTTGGAAATATAGATTTAAAGCGATTTGTGATATACTTATGTTGTAGCTTTATTATTTTATGAGAGAAGAAGAAAAAGTCCTTTTTTGTAAATGAAAACCGCGAAAATATTTTTGAATAGTACTTGCCTAAATGGGAACAATATGTTAGAATGTATTTGTAGCGTTTTGGAGTGATACTCAAGAGGCTGAAGAGGCGCCCCTGCTAAGGGTGTAGGTCGGGTAACTGGCGCGAGGGTTCAAATCCCTCTCACTCCGCCATTTTGTTATATAAGGTCTTGTTTTTTTGTTATAAATTTCAAGACTTTTTTAATAAATTAAAAGATAGATAAAAAGGTTGTAAAAGAAAATGAGCGGTAGAACTTACCAAAAAAATTATCATTTCAATTATGACAAGTATAACTTCTGATTAGCGAATGGTTAGTTTAAAGGACTAACTTTTTATTGTGTAGAACTTTCAAAAGGTATTTTTAAACTAAAATAGTAG
Source organism: uncultured Bacilli bacterium (assembly GCA_948629335.1). Taxonomy (GTDB): domain Bacteria; phylum Bacillota_I; class Bacilli_A; order RF39; family UBA660; genus CATOJL01. The sequence goes on along the minus strand of CAPHZB010000028.1, from coordinate 2,680 downwards.
ATTTTATAGAGTATAGCAATTTTTTTGAAATCTTAATAATCCTTCTTTTATAAACGTTTGTTATTTTCCATCTTTTTGTTCTCTCATAAAATAATATAAATAGAAAGGGGTTTATATTCTGTTTAGTTTTGGAAGGAGGGCTTAATGGAAAAAGAAAAAAAATCATATTCTTTTAATTTTGTGATTCCACAAGGTGAATTTGGTCCTACAGGTCCACAGGGTGCGCTTGGTCCAACAGGACCCGTATTTGCAGAAGATGCTATCTATTTAAAATTTTATAATGCAACTAAAACTGGCTTGTTGACTATATTTAGTGACATAGTATTACCTATAGATTCTAGTTGTTACCACATCAACAGTGATGAAATTATTACTCAAGAACCCGGCAATTATGAGTATACATTCTGTGGTAAATTGCATGAAAACTCTAGTGTTTATTTACAAGCAATTGATGAAAATGATAATTCTATAGGTTTGTTTACATTGAACTCAAGTATAAAAGTGATGCCATTTTCTAAGACAAAAGTTTTTCAGGTAAATTCAAAGTTAAGATTACATATTCTTTTTTTTACAAATGACGCAAATGGAAATATAGATGCTATAAGTCTTTTGATCAAAAAACTTCCATTTTGAACTTTTGTTAATAGGTGGGAAAAGCATCTATTTATTCCTGATTTGGAGAGGAGGGAAAGATGAAAGACTACAAATTAGATTTCGTGATACCTCAAGGACCCACGGGACCTACTGGTATGGAAGGAAAAATAGGTCCCACAGGTCCAGCTAGTTTAAATGCACTTATTTTTAGTGAATTTTATAGTGCAAATCAATCGGGTGATTTATCTATATATCAAAGTACAATTTTACCCAACAATTCTTCCGTTTTTGTTTCTCAAAATAATGAAATAAGAATTACAGAACCTGGTAATTATGAATTTACAGTAAGTGGTGTTTTAGGGGGACTCACGCAAAATGAGGTGTTATCTATAAGTATGACAATAACGGATGAACATAATAGAGCGTATAGTGTTATGTTAGCTTCTGTTGTAGCAGATGCTAGACAAGAATATTTTTCACAAACGATGTTAATGACATTTTCAGAAAAACAAACAATAGAACTTTTATTTAGAAAAGACAGTTCCTATAACTCTGCCATTGAAAGTGTTAACTTACTAATAAAAAAACTATCCTTTTAAAAATGTACTCCCCCTTTTTCTATTTTATAAATGGTGAATAAAGGATATTGTTCGTTTTGGTACAGAATATAAGGGTAGAGTGAAAGCTCTACCTTTATGTAAGATGGAGTAATTTTTTATTAACATTTTAAGGTAAAAAACGCAATTTAACTATAAAAGTTTATAATTATAGGTATATACAAAAGTTATTAACAGCATTTTACTACTAATTTACTACTTTAGTAATATGTTACAGAAGCTTAATACTTAAAATGAATTAAAAAAATAGATACAAATTGCTATAAATAAGATAAGAAATATGGTAAAATATCTTTAGAATAAATGATTGGGGGCATAAATATGAGCCAAAGTTTAAACTCTTTTAGAGATATAATAGCCTATGTTGACTCTTTAGAAAATGAAGAGCAAATTAAAGAATTTGTAATGTCTAGATTAGAAGAATTGGAAAAAAATTCTGAAAAAAGAACCATAGATAAAAACAATAATGGCCGTTTGATAGGGACAATTTCAGAAGGGTATATTAATTCAGATAGCCCCATTGTTACATCTTATATGGTTGATCCTTTTTATATGAATGATGCAACACTTTATATAGAATTTATAAAATCTATTAAAGGTAAAAATTTAAATAATCCTTTACAATTTTTTCATGAATTACAAGATTTTACGATTGAAGCATTTGGTTTTAAAGGAAATCAAGCTATTAGAGTAAATGTTTACTTGCAAGAAAGAGATGACTCTCAAATATCAATAGCAGATTTCTATAAAAATAATTCTGCGTTATGTTCAGAGAGAAGTGCCGCAATACAAAATATAGCAGAGTTTTGTGGAATAAAAAGTTATTTGGTATTTGGTAAATTAAGTTCTGAAGGAAAAGAAGAAGAACATGCATTTAATATATTTCAAATGAAAGATGGTACTTTGATTTTATACGATTCAACAAACCCAGTTACTCTTAATAGCGGATATGTTCTAGCATATTCAATTATTGGTAAAGAAGATATTTCTAATATAGAAAGTATTTCATTCGATTTTGAAGGACTTAGTAAATTATATAAGCAACCTATTCATCCAGATGAACCATTAGATAGAAATTATACTACTTGTAATTTATATTTGAAGAATGAAAGTGCCCAATTGAAATAAAAAGTTAAATATAATAATTATAAAAATGCATTTTTATACAAAATATAAATCATAATTTAATATTTAAAGAATAATTTTTTGCTACATGCTTCATGCTACATAATAAGGGTAATACTATCCCTTATTATGACGAGAACTTTAGTGGCTACGCCACTAGTCTCGCTCATAGGAATATATTTCAATACTATGACATCACATAGTATTTTTTTAATATTTAAAATGATTATGCAAAACAATTGCTGAAAATTTACTACTTTTTTACTACTTTTAAAAGCTAAAATATAAAAAATTATGAGGCATGTGTAGAGTTTGTGGGTAGGATTATGGGGCATGAAATAAAA